>JAFAHG010000182.1 GCA_019237315.1 Actinomycetota bacterium | reverse complement strand
GGGCGGCTCGCTCTGCGGGACGAACATGAGCGACGAGCGCTCGACCTCGATCGGCCGGGAGCGGAAGACGAACCGCGCCTTCAACGAGAGCGAGCACGCGTTCGTGGACGAGTCGTCGTCGATCACCACCCCGCGACCGCCGACGACGGAGCGGCTCGTGGCGCTGAACCGCGGGCCGTGGGTGGCTGCACGTCCGCCGGTCGAGGAGATCGACGACCCCGGTGATGCGACAGTGCTCGACGTGCGGCCGGTCGACGAGTTCGCCGCGGGTCACGTCCCGGGTGCGATCAGCGTCGCGCTCGACGGCGGGTCGTTCGCCACGCGCTCGGCGTTCGTGCTCGACGCTGCGGAGCGCATCGCAATCCACGCACGCTCCTCGGACGAGGCGCGCCGCGCCGCGAGCCACCTGTGGTCGGTCGGCCTCTTCGAGACCGTCGGCTACCTGAGCGAGCGTGCAGGGACGGAGCGGACGCAGACGCTGACGGTGCCCGAGTTCGCGCATCTGCGCGGAACGCCGCAGGTCCTCGACGTGCGCGAGGACAGCGAACGCGAGGAGGAACGCCTCCCGGGCGCGATCGAGATCCCCTACCGGCTCGTGCGCATCGCGCCGCCGCCGGAGCTCGATCCGAAGCGCCCCGTGTACGTGATCTGCGCGAGCGGTGCCCGCGCGACGCTCGCGGCGAGCGTGCTCGCTCGCGACGGGTTCGACGCGCGGCCCGTGGTGGGCGGCGGCGTGTCCGACCTCAAGTAGGAGGTCGTGGCGAAACGAAGCTGAGTCGCTGGAACGCGCCGGGACCGCGCGATCCTGCGTCCTCAGTCGCGTCGATAGCTGCCTGCTATCGACGCTCCCTGCGTCCTTGGCTCGTGCCGACCGACGCGCCCCATCGACGAGCCACGTTCCGCCACGACCTCCTAGCGAATTCTCTCGACCGGAAAGCCGTGCGCCTCCATCGACTGGAGGATGCGCCGGCAGTGCTCTTCGTTCCGCGTCACGATCGTCAGCTCGACGCCGGTGTCGCCGAGGTCGAGCGACACACCCTCGCGGTGGTGCTCCACCGAGACGAGGTTCCCGCGCTCGCGCGCGATCAGGTCGAGCAGCTTGATCAGCTCGCCGGGCCGGTCCGGGAGGCGGCTGCGGATGACGAGATAGCGCCCCGCGGCGGTGAGACCGTGGCGCATGACCGAGATGAGGAGCGTCGGGTCGATGTTGCCGCCCGAGAGGAGGGCGCAGACCGGCCCGTCCCCGGGCACCTTGCCCGTGAGGAGCGCCGCGACACCGACCGCGCCGGCCCCTTCGACGACGAGCTTCGACCGCTCGAGGAGAAGCGTGATCGCCTCGCTGATCTCCTCGTCGGTGACGCGGACGACGTCGTCGAGCAGCTCGTCGAGGATCGACGACGTGAGCGCGCCCGGCTGCTTCACCGCGATGCCGTCCGCGATCGTGTAGCCCTCGCGGCGCGCCTCGATTCCGATCAGCCGCACCTCGGGACGAAGCGCGCGCATGGCGATCGCGATCCCCGACGCGAGTCCGCCTCCTCCGATCGGGATCAGCACCGTGTCGCAGTCGGGGACCTGCTCGGCGAGCTCGACACCGAGCGTCCCCTGGCCTGCGATCACGCGCTCGTCCTCGTACGCGTGCACGAACACCCCGCCCGTCTCCTCCGCGCGCCGCTGCGCCTCGACGAAGGCGTCCTCGAGGACGTTCCCGACGAGGACCGCCTGCCCGCCGTACGAGATCGTGGGCTCGACCTTCGCCATCGGGGCGTCCTGCGGCATGAAGATCGTCGCGTCGATGCCGAGGTCGCGGGCGGCGCGCGCGACCGCCTGGCCGTGGTTCCCGGCGCTCGCGGCGATCACTCCGGCGGCGCGCTCCTCCTGCGACAGCGTCGACAGCGTGTTGACGGCGCCGCGGATCTTGAACGAGCCCGTGCGCTGCAGATTCTCGGCCTTCAGCCGCACCGTGCGGCCGCACGCGCGCGTCAGGCTGTCCGATTCGTAGACCGGAGTCGTGCGGATGTACGGGGCGATGCGCTCGCGCGCCGCCTCGACATCAGCGATGGTCGGTGTCGTCCTCGTAGCCAAAGACGGTGCGAAGGATCGCATGCACGGCGCTCAGAGGGTCGAGTTGCCGTCCCTCGACACGTTCGAGGAGGTCGGCAAGCGCGGGATCCTCGGCGACCGCGCGCTCGAGGTGGCGCCGCGCGCGGGCCGAAGCGACGGCGTATACCTCGGCCGCGAGGTTCCGCCGGCGCCGCTCCTCGAGGAGTCCCGCCGACTCGAGGTGGGCACGGTGGTCGGCGATCGCCGTCCAGAGCTCGGGGATCCCCTCCCCGCGCAGCGCCTCGGTGAGCAGGATCGGCGGCTGCCAGGGCCCCTTCGGGCCGAGGTTCAGCGCCTGGCGCACGTCCATCCGCATCGTCTCGGCGAGCGGGTGGTCGCGCTTGTTCACGACGATCACGTCCGGTATCTCCATGATCCCCGCCTTCAGCGCCTGCACCGAGTCGCCGGAGCCGGGCATGAGGACGAGCACCAC
>JAFAHG010000171.1 GCA_019237315.1 Actinomycetota bacterium | reverse complement strand
CGCTCGGGCGAGCCGTAGGCCATGAGGACGACGGCGGCGCTCACGGCGCCACGCTAGCCGACCTGCCGAGGAAACCGCATCCGAGCGGGCTCGGCGGCCCGCCCATCCCTAACCCCCACCCACCCAGAGGGGACAGCCGGAACCCTACCGGCGCGCAAGGTGTCCTTTGTCACGCCGCTGTGCCGGAAGCGTGAAATCTTTCGCGCGCGGTTTCCGCTCGGACGAGCTCGCACAGGCGGCCGAGGACGTCGGGGTCGGTCGCGGGCAGGACGCCGTGGCCCAGGTTGAAGATGTGGCCCGGCCTGCCGCCCGCGCGCGCGAGCACGTCGCGCGCCGCGGACTCGACTCGTTCCCACGGTCCGAGCAGCACGGCGGGGTCGAGATTCCCCTGCACGCCGCGATCCGCGCCGGCGAGCGCCCAGCCCTCGTCGAGCGGGATGCGCCAATCGAGGCCCATGACGTCCCCGCCGGCCTCGGCCATCACGCCGAGAAGCGTCGCGTTGCCGGTGCCGAAATGGATCGTCGGCACCCCGGCCTCCCGTAGCGCCGTCAGCACACGCGCCGACCACGGCGCGACGAACTCGCAGTAGTCCGCCGGCGAAAGGACGCCGACCCACGAGTCGAAGAGCTGCACCGCGTCGGCACCCGCCTGGGCCTGCGCGAGCGCGTACTCGACGAACCCGTCGGCGAGCCGCTCGAGCAGGGCGTGCCAGACGCGCGGCTCGTCGTACATCAGCCGCTTCGTCGCAGCGAACTCGCGTGACGGCTTTCCCTCGACGAGATATCCCGCGACGGTGAACGGCGCGCCGCAGAAACCGACGACCGCTCGTTCGGGCGAGAGCTCGCGCCGCACGATCCCGATCGCCTCGAGGACGGGGCCGAGTGTCTCGTGCGGGTCGGGGCTGCGCAGCCGTTCGACCGCCGCCGACGTTCGCACCGGCTCTGCGATCACCGGACCGACCCCCTCCACGAGCTCCACGCCGACACCCATCGCAACGACCGGGGTCATGATGTCCGCGAACATCACCGCCGCGTCGACGCCGTGGCGTCGCACGGGCTGCAACGTCACCTCCGCGGTCAGCTCGGCGGAGCGGTTGACGTCGAAGAAGGAGTGGCGCTCGCGAATCGCGCGGTACTCCGGCAGCGACCGCCCGGCTTGCCGCATGAACCACACCGGCGTCCGCTCGACGGGCTCGCGCCGAGCCGCGCGGACGAGCAACGGATCCACGCGCCTACACTAGCCGCCGATGGCGCGCGGCCCGCTTGTCGTCCGGTTCGGCGACTGGACGCTGGACGAGCCGCAAGCCGGGGCCGTCATCCGCGGCGAGGTCGAGCTCGAGAACGCGGGAACGGTGCCGTGGCGAAAGGGGATCCGGCTTGCGTACCACTGGCTCGACGAACGGGACAACCCGATCGTGTGGGACGGCGACCGAACCGAGATCCCGCCGCTCGCACCCGGCGACCGCATGGTCGTCACCGCTCGCGTGCGCGCACCGATTCCACCCGGCCGATACCGGTTTGCGTTCGATCTCGTCGCCGAGCACCGCGCGTGGTTCTCCGAGCTCGGAGGGGAGCTCCGGACACGACCCGTGGAGGTGCACCCGCGCTCGACGCCCCACCACGCCGATCTGCCGCCCTGGGTCGAGCCGGCTCCCGGCTGGCACGAGCGCGTCGCGGACGCACACGCGGAAGGGTTCGGCGTCGTCGCGGGGGCGATCGCATGGGACGGCGGCGTGCTCCACCCACGCCCGCGGCCGCTCACGCCCTACGAACCGGGCCCGGGACGCGTACCCGGGTTCTCGTACCCGCTCGTGTGTCCGTCCGTCGTCGAAGGGGTGACGCTGGAACGGCTTCCCGACGTCGAGGGACTGCCGGCGTTCCTGCCGCCCCCCGACTGGGAGCCGTGGATCTACGACGGCCGCATCGTGCTCACGGCCGACCCGCGGAAACGCTAGAGCTCGACCGCGATGCGGTCGTCGGCGCGCGTGAAGACGAACGCGCCGAGTGCGAGCGCGACGAGGGACGCGACCGCGAGATAGACGACGTCGGCGGCGCGCGGGACGTGCCCACGCCACAGCGGGTCGCGCACCGCGGAGATCGCCGGCGCGACGAAGTTCCCCCAGCGCAGGACGTCGGACAGCTTGTGATGCGACTGCAGGTGACCACCGACGGACGTGAACGTCCAGAGGATCGGCGTCAGGAAGAACCACGGCAGCAGCGCCGCGGTGAGGATGTGCTCGACGTCGCGGAAGAGCACGTTCGCGCACGCGACGACGAGCGAGATCCCGGCGACGAGCCCGGCGAACAGCGCGGCGAGCGGGATCGCGAGCCAAACCGTCGACCGCGCCGCCGGAACGAAAACGAGCGAAAGCACGACCAGGATCGCGAGCATCACGGCGAACGTGACGAGCTGCGTCGCGACCACCGAAAGCGCGACGAGCTGCCGCGGAAACCGCACCTTCCGGATCAGCTCCGCGCTGTCGAGCAGCGACCGCGAGGCCGTCTGCAGCGACGTCGCGAAGAAGAGCCAGCACGTGAGCCCGGCGAGCAGGTAGAGCGGGTAGTGCGGGATCCCACCCTTCCAGAGCACCGTCGCGAGCACGAGGTAGACGCCCATGAGCGCGAGCGGGTTGATGAGCGACCAGAGGATCCCGAGCACCGAGCCGCGGTACTTCGCCTGGAAATCGCGACGGAACAGGTTCGCGAAGAGCTCCCGGTAGCGGAGGAGGTCGGCGTAGACGGCCACGGAACCAGTGTACGAGCGGGCGCTACGGCATCCGTTTCCGGCGATAGCGTTCGCGGTAGCTCCTCGCACACACCCGCTTTACAGGGACGGATTACCCTCCGCCGACGGCCTCATGACCGCCCTCGCCTTCGTCGCCTTTCCCGTCACGCTGCTCGTCCTCGCGGGCCTCCGCCGCACCCCGCTCGCGCGCGTGCTCGTCGCGAACCCCTCCGCCGATCGCTGGCACGAACAGCCGACCCCGCTCCTCGGCGGGATCGGGATCTTCGCCGGGTTCAGCGCCGGCCTGTGGATCGCGGCGGCCGCCGGCGCCTTCGACCCGACGCGGCAGCTCGTCGGGATCTATTGCGGGATCGCGCTCCTCTTCGTGGCGGGCCTCGTCGACGACGTCTACCACCTGCGCCCGCTCGTCAAGCTCGCACTGCAGTTCGCGGCGGGCGGCATCGTGCTCGCGACCGGCACGAACGTGCAGATCGTGCACAACCACATCGTCGCGGGCGCGATCGCGCTGATCTGGCTCGTCGGACTGACGAACGCGTTCAACCTGCTCGACAACATGGACGGCCTTGCCGCGACGCTCGCGGGGATCGCGTTCCTGTTCTTCGCGATCGACGCGATGACGGTGCACCCGAACGACGGCGTGCTCGCGTACGCGACGGCCGGCGCGGTCGCGTGCCTCGGCTTCCTTCCGTTCAACCTCCGACCCGGCCGCAAGGCGCTGCTCTTCATGGGCGACTCGGGCTCGCAGCTGCTCGGTTTCGCGCTGGCGGGACTCGGCCTCTCGTCGAGCTGGAAGGTCGCGGGAACGACCGTCGCGACGCTGCTGCTGCCGATCCTCGTCCTGGCCGTGCCGATCCTCGACACGACGCTCGTCACCGTCGCGCGACTGCTCGAGGGGCGTCCTGTCTCGCAGGGAGGCCTCGACCACAGCTCGCATCGGCTCGTGCGGCTCGGGCTGTCGGAGAAGCACGCCGTCGGGCTGCTCGCCGCGATCGCGACGCTGATCGGCGGCACGAGCCTCACCTACAACGTGCTCGACGAGCAGCGCTTCACGCTCGCCGGAGTCGTGCTCACGTTCGTGCTGCTCGTGCAGTTCGCGAGCTTCCTCGCGGACGTCGAGCGGCGGCCGCTGCCCGGGGAGGCGCCTGGGCTGCTGCAGACGTTCGCCGTCCACTGGCGCCGGCTCGTCGAGGTGGTCGTCGACTTCGGCCTGATCACGCTGTCCTTCGTCGTTGCGTTCGTCGTGCAGTTCGGCTGGCCGGGGACGATCAACCAGCGGCACATGGCGACGATCACGCTTCCGATCCTGCTCGTGACGCGCTACCTCGCATTCATCCCGTTCGGCCTGTACCGCTCGATCTGGCGCTATGCCGGTCTCCGCGACGTGTTCGGCGTCGCCTCCGCGATCATCGTCTCCGAGCTCGTCACGGTGGCGTTCATGTCGAGCACGCAGCAGCTCGAAGACTTCTCGCGATCGATCTTCATCGTCGATGGACTCGTCTGCACCGCGGTGATCGCAGGGTCGCGCGCCGTCGAGCGCGGCGTCGTCGTCGGGCTCAAGCGGATGCAGGACCGGACCGCGCGCCGCGCTCTCATCGTCGGCGCCGGCCGAACGGGGCGCAGCCTGATGCGCGAGCTCCGAGAGACGGCCGGCGAGCGCGTCGTCGGCTTCGTCGACGACAACCCGCGCCTGCGCCGCCGCCGGGTCCACGGCGTTCCCGTGCTCGGGACGACTGCCGAGCTGCCGCGCCTCCTGCAGCGGACGAGCCCCGACATCGTGCTGGTCACGATCCCGAACGCGTCCCGCGACCGTCTCGACGCGGTCGTCGACGCGTGCGCCGATGCAGGCGTCACGTGTCACTTCGTGCGACGCGACATCGACCTCGATCCGCGCGTCGTCCTCGGCAGCGCCGCGGAGTGAGCACCGCCTCCGCCGGGGTGGAGCGGGCGACGCCCGTGCGAAGCCGGACGTTCGCCGACCGGCTGTTGAACACCATCCCGCTCGTCGGCCTCGGGCTGCTCGTGCTCTCGTTCTACTTCGTCGAGGCCTGGACGCGGAAGACGCCGTGGCTCTTCACCGACGAGATCGAGTGGACGCAGATCTCGCGCGCGATCGCCGCCACGGGTCACGCCGCGCGCCGCGGGCAGCCGGTTGCGTTCAAATCGCTCTACGCGTTCCTGATCGCGCCGTTCTGGTGGATCCACTCGACGCATGCCGCGTACACCGCGATCAAGTTCGCGAACGCCGTGATGATGAGCCTCGCGGCGATCCCGACCTACTTCCTCGGCCGCATGCTGGTCTCCCGGCGCGGCGCGCTCGTCGCCGCGGTCCTGAGCGTCGCAATCCCCGGGATGTCGTACGCGCAGACGATCATCCCCGAGTCGCTCGCGTACACGTGGTTCGCGCTGACGGCGTGGCTGTCCGTGCGCGCGCTCGCGACCCGACGCAGGCGCGACGTCGTGCTCGCGGTCGTCGTGTCGCTCGTCGCGGTCCGCGTGCGCCTCGAGCTCGAGGTCGTCCTCGGCGCGCTCGCGATCGCGGCAGGCGGCCTCTGGGTGACGGGGCCGCGCGGCCGGCGGATGCGGCAGAGCTGGACGCGCGGCGACACGATCGGCGCCGTCGTCCTCTTCGTCGGCGCGCTCTTCCTGTTCAACCGAGTGATCCTGCAGCGGAGCTACGAGTGGCATCAGGCGACGGAGTACTGGAAGAGCCGCATGGTCGACCTGGGCCTGAACGCCGGCTCGGCACTCGCGATCGGACTCGGGCTGATCCCCGTCGTCGCCGGATTCGTCGCGCTGCGGTTGCCGGAGCGGCGCGGGCAACCCGTCTACCGCGCCTTCGCGGCGTACCTCGCCACGTCGCTCCTCGTCTTCTCGTTCTACACGGCCGGCAAGGCCGCGTACGTGTCGACGGTGTTCGCGACGCTCGTCGAGGAGCGCAACCTCATCTACCTGTCGCCGCTCCTCCTCGTCGCGACGGTGCTCGTGTTCGAGTCGCGTCGCGTCGACTGGCGTGTCGTCGCGGCTGCCGCCGCTTTCGTCCTCTTCATCGTCCTGACGAAGCCGTTCCAGCTCTCGTACCCGTACTTCGAGGCGCCCGGATACTCGATCCTCGCGGTGCTGACGCGCCACTTCTCGTGGACGATCTTCGACCTGCACGCGCTGCTCGTCCTGGCGCTCGCGGTCGGACTTCTCGCGCTCGCATTTCGAGACCAGCGCGTCGTCCGAACGGCGGGCGTCGCGCTGCTTCTCTGCTGGCTGCTCACCGGGGAGATCGGCGCGGCCGCAGGCGACAGCAGCGAGTCGCGCTTCTTCCGCTCGTACCTGCCGCCGGTGTGGAACGGCATCGACCTCATGACGCACGGCCAGGGCGTCACGTTCCTCGGCAACCAGCTGAAGGATCCGAACGGCATCCTGCTCGCCGAGTTCTGGAACCGTTCGCTGCACCACATGGCGAGCTTCGACAACACCGCGCCGGGTCCGGGCCCGACGATCGGCCCGAGCCTCGTCGACGTCGACGGGACGCTCTCGTACTGGACCGGCGACCACTACGTCCTCGCAGGGCCGGGGATCGTGATGCAGGGCAGAGTCGTCGGCGACTGGGGCGGCCTTCAGCTCTACCGGATCAAGGGGCCGTGGAAGCTCCGGCAGGAGGTCGAGGGTGTGTACGCCGACGGCTGGGGCGGCGCGGTGTCCTCGTTCACCTACTACGAGCGCGGCGGCCCGGGGACGTTGCTCGTCGACCTGCGCCGGACGCCGAGCAGCGCGCCGCCGGGGAACGTGACGATCCACGTGGGAACCGTGCGGCTGAACTCGCACGGGAACCCGGCGATCGGCCATCTCGAGGTGAGCCGCAAGACCGTGATCGACGACGGGGGCGAGGTGAAAGTCCGGATCCACGTCGCGCACACGCCGCTGCGCGCGTTGATCCAGGTGACGCCGACATTCCAGCCGTCGTCCACCGACACGCGTCAGCTCGGCGCACAGGAGAGCTTCACGTTCTGTCCCGCGGCGCAGCCCGCGCCGTGCGAGTAGCGCGCAGCGCGGCGGACCTCGACGACCTCCGGCCCGCGTGGGGCGAGGTCGCGTGGGAACGCGAGGAAGCGGAGATCGACTACCTGCTCGCGCGGACGCGGCTGCGGGACGACATCGTGGCGCCGTTCGGTCTGCTGACCGGCGAGGGCGGCGGCATCGCGGGCCGGGTGGAGGTGCGACGCCTCCCCGCACGCATCGGCTACCGCACGGTGGTCGCCCCGAAGCTGCGCATCCTGCGCGTCGTCGACGGCGGCGTCGTCGGGCGGGATGCGGTCGTAGCGCTGCGCTCCGTGTTGCACGAGTTCGACGCGATCGTCTTCCCGCCGCTCACGCTCGGCTCGGAGCTCGAGCTCGCAGCGCGCGGCCTCGGCGGACCCTTGCAGCGACAGCCGTTCGCGCCCGTGACGCCGCGCCGCCGGCTTCGCCTCCCGGCCACGTACGAGGAGTTCGTCGCTTCGCGCAGCTCGAACACCCGCTGGCGGATCCACCGCGACAGCCGCCGCGTGCCGGAGGCGCTCGGCGACCACACGATCGAGGTGATCCGGACACCGGACGGGGTCGACGAGCTTTTCCGCGACGCGGAGCGCGTCGCGGCGCGCACCTATCAGCGCGCGATCGGTGCCGGCTTCGCAGACACGCCCGAGCAGCGCGAGCTCGCACGGCTCGGGCTCGAGCACGGCTGGGTACGCGCGTACCTCCTGTACGCGCGGGGTGAGCCCGTCGCCTTCTGGGTGTGCTCCACCTACCACGGCACGCTCCTCATCCGGCAGACGGGGTTCGACTCCGCGTACGCGGCGCATCGGGTCGGGGTGTTCCTGCTGCTGCACGTGATCGAGGATGCGATCGCCGACCCGGCCTTGCATGTCGTCGACTTCGGGCCGGGCGACGCCGCATACAAGCAGCAGTTCTCGAGCGAGAGCGGGTGGGAACGCGAGGTCGTCGTCTTCGCGCCGACGCTCCGCGGGATCGGGGCGAACGCCGTGCGGACGCCGGTGCTCGGAAGCGCGCGCCTCGCGCGGCGCCTGCTCGACGCGACCGAGCTGACCGACCGCGTGCGCAGCGGCTGGCGCGCTAGGCTCCGCCGCTCGTCATGAACGTCGTCCGCACGGTTCGCCGGCTCCCGAAGATCGCGCGCAACCTCGCGCGCGACCTGCGCTACGGGAAGCCGCTCGGCGGGACGATGCGCACGCGATACGCGCACCTCGGAGCGCACGACGTCGGGAATGCCGACTACGACGACCTGGCGATCCTGTTCGGCGAGGCAGGCGTCCTCCCCGACGACGTGATCGTCGACGTCGGCGCCGGCAAGGGGCGGTCGATCAACTGGCTGCTCGCCCATCATCCCGAGAATCGCATCGTCGGGATCGAGCTCGACCCCGACGTGTGCGCGGACACCGCGAAGCGGCTACGGCGCTACGACCACGTGACGATCCGTTGCGGGGATGCGACGACCATGCTGCCGCCCGACGGAACGCTCTTCTACCTCTTCAACCCGTTCGACGAGACGGTGATGCTCCGCTTCCGTGACGCGCTCGTGGCCACGCGCGCCGGAGCTGCGTCCCGCACGCGGATCGTCTACTACAACGTGAAGGCGCTGAACGTATTCGAAGAGGATCCGCGGTTCGTGGTGCGCATGATCGACGACCCGCGGCTGACGCTGCCGTCGGCGATCGTCGACCTTCAGGCGAAATAGCCGTCGGCACCCGCGGCGACCGCGGTGCGGTGCTCCCTGCGCAGCCGGAGGGCGAGGTAGCCCCACGCCGCCGCGAATGCAACGGACGACGCGAGCACCGCGCCGCCGGCGCCGGTCACGCCCCACTCCTTGCCCATGATCACGATCGCCGGCAGCAGCACCACGAGCTCGACGGCGTGCGCCACGACACGCAGCCACGGCCGGCCAATCGTCACCGGAAACGACTTCGTCCAGCCGAGGACGAGCTGGATCGCAGCCGCGCCGACGACGAGCCGCGCTGCGTCGATCGCAGGCACGTACTTGTGTCCGAGCACGAGGCGGACGATCCACGGCATCGCCCACTCGACCGGCGGCAGCACGACCGCCATCAGCGCACTCGCGGCGAGCGTGTAGCGTCGCACGCCCGCGACGACGACCTCGGGCCGGCCGTGCTCCCAGTCGCGGGTCTGCTCGGTGAGCATGATCAGGCGCACCGGCGACGAGAGCACCGAGAAACCGGTCTGCGGCGCCTGCGCGCCGCGGAAGAGGCCGACGGCGCGGGCGTCGCGAACGACACCGAGTGCGAGGGGCGCGATCCACGACCGGAACGAGTCGAGTGAAGTGTCCGCGGCGCTCTGCAGCACGAATGCGATGAACGAGCGCCGGTCCGGGCCGAGCGGGACCGGACTCGCGGCCGGGAAGCGGCGCAGCGCGACGAGACCGACGGACGAGATCGCCGTCGTCGTCAGCACCTGCGCCGCGAGGTAGCCGAGGACTGCCGCCGTCACGCCGTGCGGCGCGCCCGCAGCGAGACCGGCGAGGCGGAGCCCCATGCCGAGCACGAGGAACGCGCTGCGCACGTCGTAGCGGCCGCGCAGGATCAGGAGCTGCGCACCCATCGACTCCATCGACTGCAGCAGGGGGATCAGCGCGGCCAGGAGGAGCGGTACGGTGAGTCCCGGCGCGCGGTGGAAGACGTCGCTCGCAAACGGTGCGAAGGCCGCGATGATCCCGCCCGAGAGCAGCGACGTCACGATCTCGAACGCGAACGTGACGCGCACCACCCGGTGGAAGCGGCCCCAGTCCTCACGTGCGGCGTAGCGGAAGCCGAACTTGACGAGCGCCTCGTCGCTCGTCAGCTCGATCAGCAGGGCGACGAACTGGACGACACCGAGGACGATCGAGTACCGGCCGAAGTCGGTCGGGCCGAGGAGTCGCAGGACGACGAGCGAGCCGGCGAGGCCGAGCGCCGCCGACGAGTAGATCCCCGTCGCGGTCGCGAGCCGCCGCAGCAGGCGTGTGCTCAATCCCACGCCGCGCAGAAGATGCGGCCGAACCGGCGCGCGGCAAGCAGCGACAGCGGGCCGAGGTGCTCGAGCGCCTCGACGGCGGGGTGGGTCGGCGCCGGCAAACGGCTGAGCTGCGGCAGGAAGAACGCGCGGAACGCATGTCGCGTGAAGCCTGCGGCGCGAAGGTCTGCGGCGACCGACGAAGCGGGATGCACGCGCGGACGGAAGTCGAAGACGAACTTCGTGCGTGTGTAGCTCCGCACGCGCCGGAAGAACGCCACGCGGTCGTCGGGGTAGTAGAACGAGCGCAGGCAGATCGTGAGATCGACCGGCTCGGGCGGCAGGTACTCCTCGCTGCGGGCGACGTCGAACGGCAGGCGCGGGTTGCGGAGTCGCGCCGCCTCGACCATGCCGCTGCTCGCGTCGACGCCGCGGTAGCGAAGTCCGTACCGAACGAGCGGCGCCGCCATGATGCCGTCACCGCACCCGAGGTCGACGACGGTCGCGCCCGGCTCGACCGCGGGGCCGAGCGCGAGGATGACGTCCGCGCGGCGCTGTGCGTAGCGCTCGGGGTCGGCGTAGTCGTGCTCGGAGTACCCGGCCGCGATGCGGTCGAACTTGGCGAGAACGTCGTCTGTCACAGCGCGCGCAACCTCTCCGGATGCTTGCGCACGAAGCGGAGGATTCCTGCCCAGTGCCAGAGCGTCCGCCGCGTGAGGAAGCGCTTGTCCGTCTCCGCCTGGTGCGCGTGGCGGACGACGGCGGCCGGCACGTACCACCGCTCCCAGCCCGCCTTCGCGGCACGGTACTGCAGGTCGATGTCCTCGCCGTACAGGCGGAAGCGCTCGTCGAAGCCGCCGAGCTCCTCGAGCATCGAGCGGCGCAGGAGCAGGAACCCGCCGAGCATCCAGTCGGTCTGCACCGGCTCGACGGGCTGCGGCTCGTCGAGGTGCAGGTGACGTCGCTGTGCGACCACGCGGCGAAGCGGAGTCCGGCGGACGAGCGTGCCGCCGACGGTCGGGAAGCGACGGCGCGACGGCTGCGGCCGGCCGTCGGGATACGTCATCCGCGGGCCGGCGACGCCGCAGCGTGGATGCGCGGCCATGAATTCCGCCAGCGCGGCGACCGCGCCCGGCTCCGGAACCGCGTCGGGATTCACCGCGAGAAGCGTCTCCGCGTGCGTGAGGGCCGCGCCCCTGTTCAGGTTCGCGGCGTACCCCAGCGGCCGCTCGTTCTCGAGCGCTTCGAAACCCGCCGGGACGGAGCCCGGGACGTTCGCGATCATGACCAGCTCG
>JAFAHG010000249.1 GCA_019237315.1 Actinomycetota bacterium | reverse complement strand
CAGCGACTCCTTGTGGATCGCAGCCATCCGCCGCGGCGAGATCACGTGCTCCTTCCCCGCCGGCGGCACGTTGTAGCCGGGCTGCAGGTAGGGGTCGACCGACTTGAACTTCTTCCAGAACGGCTCCATGTCGACGACGAGGTCCTTGACGACGGGGAGATTCCCCATCGGCGAGACCACCGGCACGTGGCCCGAGGCCGCGATGTCGTGCATGCGCACCTTGCACGCGAGCACCGCGGCACCGTCGAGCCGCATCCCGCACGAGCCGCAGATCATCATGCGGCAGCTCCGGCGATACGCGAGCGTGCCGTCGACGCGGTCCTTGATCAGCTCAAGGACGTCGAGCAGCGTCGCCGAGTCGGGCGCGTCGACCTCGTACTCGCGCAGCGCGCGGTCGACGCCTGCGCCGGACCGCCAGACCTTCAGCGCGACGCGCATCTCAGTACTCCCTCTCCGCCGGCTGCCACCGCGTGATCGTCACGGGCTTCCAGTCGAGCTTCGGCCTGCCGTCCGCCCACGTGACGATCGTATGCCGTAGGAAGTTCTCGTCGTCCCGCTTCGGGTAGTCGTCGGGCCGCGCGTGGGCGCCGCGGCTCTCCTTGCGCGCGAGCCCCGCCTCGACCATGCAGGCGGCGAGGTCGAGCAGGCAGCCGAGCTCGAGCGCCTGCGTCAGGTCGCTGTTGAACACGTCGCCTTTGTCCTCGACGACGACGCGCGCGTAGCGCTCGCGCAGCCGCTCGACGATCCGCGTCTGCTCCTGCATTCCCGCCTCGCGGCGGAAGACGCCGAAGTTGTCGTGCATCGACTCCGCGAGCTCGTTGCGGATCGACCACGGGCGTTCGCCGTCCGTCCGGGCGACGAGATCGGAAAGCTCGCGCTGCGCGTCGCGCACCGCGGACTCGGATACCTCGCCCCCGCCGCCGAGATTCTCCGCGGCGTGGCGCCCGGCGCGCTTGCCGAACGTGATCGTCTCCATGAGCGCGTTGCCGCCGAGGCGATTCGCGCCGTGCACGGACACGCACGCAGCTTCACCTGCCGCGTACAGCCCCTCGATCGGCGTGCGCCCCCAGACGTCGGTGTCGACGCCCCCCATGTGGTAGTGCGCTCCCGGCCGGACGGGGATCGGGTCGTAGATCGGATCGACGCCGGCGAAGGTGAGCGACAGCTCGCGCGTGTTGTGCAGCCGCTCGAGGATCCGCTCCGCGCCGAGGTGGCGCAGGTCGAGCATCACGCTGCCGTCGACGCCGCGCCCGCCGTCGATCTCCGTCTGCACCGCGCGCGAGATCACGTCGCGCGACGCGAGCTCCATCGCGTGCGGCGCGTAGTGCTTGAGGAAGCGCTCGCCGCTCGCGTTGACGAGGTACGCACCCTCGCCACGGCATCCCTCGGTTATCAGCACGCCCGACGGTGCAAGCGTCGTCGGATGGAACTGCATCATCTCCATGTCCTCGAGCGGCGCACCGGCGCGGAGCGCCATCGCCATCCCGTCGCCGGTGCACGCATACGCGTTCGTGGAGCCTGCGTAGAGACGCCCGGGCCCGCCCGTCGCGATGATGGTCGCCTTCGCCCCGACCGACTTCAGCCCGCCGTTCAGCAAGTCCCACGCGAGCACGCCGACGCAACGCCCGCCGTCGACGACGAGCCGCCACGCGTACCACTCCTCGTACACGGGGATCTCGCGCCGGACGATCTGCTCGTAGAGCACCTGGATGAGGACGTGACCGGTGATGTCGGCCGCGTACGCGGTGCGCGGCGCGCCCGCCGCGCCGAACGGGCGCTGCGCGATCCGGCCGTCGGCGGTGCGCGAGAAGAGCGCCCCCCAGTGCTCGAGCTCGTAGACGTCCTCGGGCGCGGAGTCGCAGAGGATCTCGACCGCGTCCTGGTCGGCCAGGTAGTCGGAGCCCTTGACCGTGTCGAACGCGTGGCTCTCGGGGTTGTCCTCGGACGCGTTCCCGAGTGCCGCGTTGATGCCGCCCTCGGCCGCCCCGGAGTGGCTTCGCGTCGGGTGCAGCTTCGAGAGGAGCGCCACATCGGCCCCTGCCTCCTGCGCCGCGACGGCGGCGCGCATCCCGGCGCAGCCGGCCCCGATGATGAGAACGTCGTGGCGAGCGTCCACCGAGCGGTGACGCTATAGGAACGCGCGACGAGGAGTTGCGGTGTCTGCCATGCGCCCGGAGCTAGGATCGCCCGCGGTGACGACGACGACGCATGCGCTGCCACGTCTCGGTCGCACGGAGCGACGCGACCGGTGGTGGGAGGCGCCGCTCGCGACGTTCGTCGGACTTTCCGTCTTCGGGGCGTACTCGCTCTTCGCCGCGATCCAGGGACGGCACTACCTCTACACCGGCGGCGGCGCGCACGAGCTCTCGCCGTTCTACTCACCGGACCTGAAGAGCCTCTTCGGCCTCTCGGTCCCGTTCTCGTACGCGTTCCTCGTGCTCTGGGCGCCTGGCGGGCTTCGTCTCACCTGTTACTACTACCGCAAGGCGTACTACCGCTCGTTCTTCCTGTCGCCGCCCGCGTGCGCCGTGTCCGGACCGCGGCGCCGCTATCTCGGTGAGCGCACGTTCCCGCTCGTGCTGCAGAACGTGCACCGCTACTTCTTCTATGCCGCGACGATCGTGCTCGGGTTCCTCTGGTACGACGCGGGGCGTTCGTTCGCGTACCGCACGCCGGGCGGCTCGCTCGAGTTCGGCGTCGGGATCGGCTCACTCGTGCTGCTCGCGAACGTCGTCGCGTTGTCGCTGTTCACGTTCGGGTGCAACTCCGCGCGCCACCTCGCCGGGGGCCATCTCGACTGCTTCTCGTGCGCACGCGCGCGCTACCGGGTCTGGCGCGGCGTGACGTTCCTCAACCTCCGGCACCGCGACTGGGCGTGGATCAGCCTCGCCACCGTCGGCCTCGCCGACCTCTACGTGCGCCTCGCGGCGTACGGCGTCTTCCACGATCCACGGCTCTTCTGAGTGACCGGCTACGAGACGCACGAGCACGACGTCCTCGTGATCGGCGCCGGCGGCGCCGGGATGCGCGCGGCGATCGAGGCCTCCGCGCACGGCGCACGGACCGCGCTCGTCTGCAAGTCGCTGCTCGGCAAGGCGCACACGGTGATGGCGGAGGGCGGAATCGCAGCGGCGCTCGGCAACGTGGTCGCGGAGGACGACTGGCGCGTCCACATGCAGGACACGCTCTCCGGCGGGAAGTACCTGAACAACTGGCGCATGGCCGAGCTGCACGCGAAGGAGGCTCCCGACCGCGTGCGCGAGCTCGAGCGGTGGGGCGGCGTCTTCGACCGGACACCCGAAGGACTGATGTCGCAGCGTGCGTTCGGGGGCCACACGAACAAGCGGCTCGTCCACATCGGCGACCGGACGGGCCTCGAGCTCATCCGCACGCTGCAGGACAAGGTCGTCCACCAGGGCA
>JAFAHG010000238.1 GCA_019237315.1 Actinomycetota bacterium | reverse complement strand
CCGCTCGTCGACTGGTTCATCCCGAACGACGACGAAGCGGCAGTGCTGACCGGCGAGAGCGAGCCCGCCGCTCAGGCGCGCGCGCTCACCGACGCCGGCGCGCGCGCCGTCGCGATCACCTGCGGCGACCGCGGTGCGCACGTGCGCGTGGGCGGCGCGGCCTTTGACGTGCCTGCGCCGCGCGTGACGGTCGTCGAGCCGTCCGGGGCGGGCGACGCGTTCGCCGCAGGGCTGATCGCGGGCATCCTCGAAGACTGGGACGTCGAACGAACGGTTCGTTACGCCAGCACCCTCGGCGGGTCCGCGTGCACCTCGCTCGGGTGCTGGAACGGTGTCTTCACACGCGCCGAGGCGGACGCGTTCCTCGCCGCTACCCCCATGACCCTTCGGTGACCGGCCGGAACGCGGTCTCGAGGATGCGGAACCGCCGCGGCCGTTCGAGCACGAAGACGACGACCTCGGCGATGTCCTCGGCCGTCATCATCCCCGGCAGCACGTCGGACGTGCGGCCGCGACCCTCGTCGAGCGCGAAGTCGGTTGCGACACCGCCGGGGCAGACGTTCGTGCAACGGATGCCGCGCTCGCGCAGCTCGTGGTCGAGCGCGCGCGTGAACCCGACCTGGCCGAACTTCGACGCGCAGTAGACCGCCTCGTACGGCAACCCTCGCCGCCCCGCCTCCGAGGCGAGCGCGACCACGTCCCCCTCGCGCCCGAGCATGTGCGGCAGCGCCGCGCGCACCGCGTAGAGCGTCCCCTTGAGGTTGACGTCGATCATCTCGTCGAGGTGTTCAGGCGAGAGCTCGAGGAACGGGCCGTACGCTCCGACACCCGCGTTGGCGACGACGATGT
This sequence comes from Actinomycetota bacterium, assembly GCA_019237315.1. Lineage (GTDB taxonomy): Bacteria > Actinomycetota > Thermoleophilia > Gaiellales > Gaiellaceae > PALSA-600. The sequence goes on along the minus strand of JAFAHG010000238.1, from coordinate 12,331 downwards.
CGATGCCGCCGAAGCGTGCGGCGCCCTCGTCGCACAACGCCGCGAGCGCGTCGGCGTCGCGCACGTCCGACGCCCGCGCAAGCACACCGTCGAGTCCGAGGTCGTCGCCGCTCCGCGACGACAGCACGAGGTTCACCCCGCGCGCGTGCAGCATGCGGGCGACCGCGGCGCCGATGCCGCGGCTCGCGCCGGTGATGAAGGCGGTCTTTCCGTCCAGGCTCATCGCAGCTCCTTCAGGGTCGGGTAGAGGCGGCGGTACCGCCGAAACGCGTCGTCGTAGTCCCACTCCGGCTCGAACCGGTCGCGCACGCGCACGCACCGCGCGACGGCCTCCCGCGCGTCGGCGAAGACACCCGCACGCACACCCGCGAGCAACGCCGCACCGTACGCCGCGCCTTCCTCGACCGCGACGCGCTCGAGCGGGAGACCGAGCACGGAGGCGACGATCCGCACCCAGAGCTCGCTCGCGGCGCCGCCCCCGGAGACCCGGCCGACGGTCGGCTCGACGCCGAGCTCGCGCAGAAGGTCGAGCGACTCGCGCAGTCCGAAGGCCACCCCTTCCAGCACAGCGCGCGCGAGCGCGCCGCGGTCGTGGCGCAAGGACAACCCGACGAACGCGCCCCGCGCGTCCGGGTCGGCGTGCGGCGTGCGCTCACCCGCGAGGTACGGCGCGAACAGCAGGCCCTCAATGCCCACCGGCCAAAGCGCCGCCTCCTCGTCGAGACCCGCGTAGTCACCCCCGACGACGGAGCGCAGCCACGCGAGCGAGCCGGCGGCGCTCAGCATCACGCCCATCGCGTGCCACGTGCCGGGGACGGCGTGGCAGAACACGTGGACGCGAGCCTCCGGGTCCGGGCGGTACTCGGGCAGCGATGCGAAGACGACGCCCGAGGTGCCGAGCACGACCGAGACAGGACCCGGCTCCGCGACGCCGACGCCGAGCGCGCCCGCCGCCTGATCGCCCGCGCCGGCAATCGCCGTCGACTCGAAGACATCGGGCAGCCACGCGAGCGGAACGCCGAGCGCGGCGCACACCTCCTCCGACCACCTCCGCCCGGCGACGTCGAAGAGCAACGTCCCCGACGCATCGGCGACGTCGATCGCGCGTTCGCCGGTGAGACGGAAGCGCACGTAGTCCTTCGGCAGCAGCACGTGCCGCACCCGCGCGTAGACGTCGGGCTCGTGCCGCGCGAGCCAGAGGAGCTTCGGCGCCGTGAAGCCGGGCAGCGCGCGGTTGCCCGTCAGCTCGATCAACCGTTCGAGGCCGATCCGCCGCTCGATCTCCGCGCACTCCGCTCCGGTGCGCTGGTCGTTCCAGAGGATCGCGGGCCGCAACACCTCGCCGTGCTCGTCGAGAACGACGAGCCCGTGCATCTGTCCCGACCACCCGATCGCGTCGTCGTCGGGGAGCGCCGCGAGGACGGCCTGTGTCGCGCGCCACCAGAGCTCCGGATCCTGCTCGGCCCAGCCCGGCTGCGGCGTGGACAGCGGATACGACTCGCTCGCCGTCGCGAGCACGTTCCCGTCGTCGTCGAGCGCGATCCCCTTGACGCTCGTCGTGCCGACGTCGAGCCCGATCACGCGCCGAGCGCGGCGTACACGAGCTCGTAGGCGCGGACTGCATCCTTCGCCTGCTGCGCCTCACGCAAGGCGGCGTCGTCGATCCGCGCCGCGACCGAGTCGATGAACCGCCACTGCAGCACCGAACGCTTGACCGCGCCGACGGCGTCTTCCGTGTACGGGTAGAGATCGAAGCCGAGCCGCTCGCCTCCCTCTCCGTACCGCGCGCGACGGAGCTCGACCGCGAGCTCGAGCGTCTCCATGAACGCCGTCGCGCCGACCATGTTGTCGTCGTCGAACGTCCCCCACCCGGAGTTCGCGTGCTGGTGACCGAGCAGGCCCTGCGCTGAGAGCATCGCCGCGTACTCGGCGAGGTTCTCTCCGTTCATGATCAGGTGCTGCCAGTCCATGTTGACCTTGACGTTCTCGATGCCCTGCGCACGGAGCAGATGGATCACGTGCAGCGTCATCCCGACGTTCCGCATCAGGATCTTCATCGCGGGCTCGGAGTTCTTGTGCTCGAGGAACAGCGTCACGCCGCCGTCCGCGCACGTCGCCGCGATCTGGCCGAGGGCGTCGACGAAGCGAGCCCACGCCTCGCGGTACGGCGTCTGGAACGGATAGTTGTAGCCCTCGACGCCGGGCCACACGATCATCTGGGCCCCGATCTCGCCCGCGAAGCGCGCGGCGTCGAGCGCCTCCGCGAGCGCGGCGTCCCGCACCGCGTCGTCCGGCGACGAGAGCCCGCCCTTGCCGAACCGCGGGTTCAGGTGCGTCCCGGTGGCGACGGCATAGACGTCGTGCCCCCCGAGGGCCTCCCGCACCTCCTCGAGGTTCGCGGGCGAGAGCTCCTGCGGGTAGTGGAACTCGTAGCCGTCGATCAGGTCGCCCAGGCCTGCGACGGCGGTTCGGACCTTGCCGGCGGTCGAGGCGCCGGCGAGCTCGGGCTTGTAGCCGCCCGGGTTGAACCGCGTCGCCATGGCCCCGAAGGCCCAGATACCGAGGCTCGTCCGCACGACGAAGACCCTAACCACTTGACGGAGCAGGCGAAATGCGAAACGCTCCATCCCAACCTGGCGCGCCTCGGGCGCGTCGCATGTATCCCTGTCCCGAGAGGGGAAGGAGAGTGTTAGGTGAAGTACGTTTCGCGCAAGGCGCTCGCGTTCGGCCTGACCGGCCTCGCGATTGCCGGGCTCGTCGCCACAACGGCGACGGCCAGTAGCAGCAAGCGGACGGCGAGCGCACAGGTGTGCGTTCTGCTGCCCGACACGAAGTCGTCTGTCCGCTGGGTGCAGTTCGACGCCCCCGACTTCGCGAAGGCACTCAAGGCGGCAGGCGTCACCTACATGATCAACAACGCGCTCAACGACCCGCAAAAGCAGCTGGCGCAGGCGCAGGCGTGCCTCGCAGCAGGCGCCAAGGTCGTCGTCGAGACCGCTCTCGACAACGGTTCGGCCGCAGCGATCGAGAAGCTCTTCACATCGAAGGGCGGCAAGGCGATCGACTACGACCGGCAGGTGTCGGGCGGCTCGGCCTCCGTCTACGTCACCTTCGACGGCAAGGCCGTCGGTGAGGCGCAGGCGAACGGCATCATCGCGGCGCTCAAGGCGAGCGGCAAGTACACGAAGAAGCCGGTCGTCGCCGAGCTCTGGGGCGGTCAGACGGACCAGAACGCCTTCTGGTTCAAGAGCGGCAACGACGCCGTGCTCAACCCGTTGTTCTCGAACGGGACGCTGTCGAAGGGCCCGCAGCAGTTCGTGCCGGGCTGGCTCGCGACGAACGCCGGGCCGATCTTCGCGCAGATGCTCGTGAAGACGAACAACAAGATCGACGCCGCGATCGCGGCGAACGACAACATCGCCGGCGCCGTCATCGCGCAGGAGAAGGCGAAGCACCTCAGCCCGATCCCGCTGAGCGGCCAGGACGCGACCCCGCAGGGGATCCAGTACATCCTCGCGGGCTGGCAGACCGGCACGGTCTACAAGTACGTGCCCGACGAAGCCGCAGCTGCGGCGGCGGCGGCGGTCGCGCTCCTCAAGGGGCAGACGCCGAAGTCGAACGGCTACCGCATGAACGGCAGCAAGAAGGAGCCGACGTACGCTCTGCCGGTCATCTGGATCACGAAGGCGAACTACACGCGCCTCTTCACGGACGGGTTCCTGAAGAAGAGCGACGTCTGCGTGGGCGATTACGCGAAGTACTGCTAGGCCGTAGGACAATGGTGGAGGCGCCCACGTGGGCGCCTCCACCGCGCTTCTCGACAGCCCAGTGACCGACACACCACTCCTAGAGCTCCGCGGGATTTCGAAGTCGTACGGCTCGGTGCAGGCGCTCACCGACGTCGACTTCGAGGTGCGCGCCGGTGAGGTGATGGCGCTCGTCGGCGACAACGGCGCGGGCAAGTCGACGCTCATCAAGTGCGTCGCCGGCACGCACGCGTTCGACGGGGGCGAGATCTACTTCGAAGGCAGGCAGGTCGAGATCCACGGCCCGAAAGACGCGGCCGACCTCGGCATCGAGGTCGTGTACCAGGACCTCGCGCTCTGCGACAACCTCGACGTCGTCCAGAACATGTACCTCGGGCGCGAGGAGCACGACTGGCTGCACCGGCTGAAGGAGCCGCCGATGGAGCAGCGCACCGCGGAGACGATGAAGTCGCTCGCGGTGACGACCATCCGCTCGATCCGGCAGCCCGTGGCGACGCTCTCCGGCGGCCAGCGCCAGTCGGTCGCCGTCGCGCGCGCCGTCATGTGGAACTCGAAGCTCGTCATCCTCGACGAGCCGACCGCCGCGCTCGGCGTGGCGCAGACCGAGCAGGTGCTCGCGCTCGTGCGCCGCCTGGCCGAGCAGGGGCTCGCGGTCGTCATCATCTCCCACAACCTCCACGACATCTTCGAGACCGCGCACAGGATCACCGTGCTGCGCCTCGGGCGAAACGTCGGGCTCTACGAGCGTGTGAAGACGACCCAGCAGGAGGTCGTCGAGGCCATCACCGCCGGCAAGCCGACGAAGGTGTCCGGCATCCCGATGACCGCGGCGGCGCCCCAGTGACGACGGTGGCCGGGCCCGAGACCGCCGCGCAGACCGAAGGGACGTCCGCCGGGCTTCGCAGCCTGCTGCGCACCGGCATCGACGACATCCGCTCGGGCAACCTCGGCGTGCTGCCGATCGTGCTCGCGCTCGTCGCGATCGTCGTCTTCTTCAGCTTCTCCGCGACGAACTTCTTCACCGCGACGAACTTCGGCAACGTGATCATCCAGATGGCGGGCACGACGATGCTCGCCTACGGCGTCGTCTTCGTGCTGCTCCTCGGCGAGATCGACCTGTCGATCAGCTACGTCGCCGGTATCGGCGCGCTGACGGTCGCCGAGTTGCAGCGCCCCGGCAGCGGTCCGGCGCTGTCGGGCCTGATCGCGATGCCGCTCGCGATCGTCGCGTGCGCGCTGATCGGCACCGCGCAGGGCTCGATCGTCGCGAAGATCGGCGTCCCGTCGTTCGTCGTCACGCTCGCAGGCTTCCTGATCTGGCAGGGCGTGATCGTGTACCGCCTCGAGCAGCCGGGGTCGATCATCATCCAGGACCGCTGGATCAACTACACCGGCAGCTACTACTTCTCCCACCTCGCAGGCTGGCTGATCGCCGCGCTCGTCGTGGGGGGATACGCAGTCAGCGTGCTGAGCGGTGTCGTGTCGAAGATGCGCGCCGGGGTGACGGTGCCGAACCGCCCGTTGATCCTGCTCAAGGTCGTCGCGCTCGCCGTCGCGGCCTTCGGCGTCGTCGCGATCTGCAACACCGCGAAGGTGCAGGGCACGCCGCTGGGTCTCCCGCTCGCCGCGGTGATCATCGTGCTGTTCCTCGTCGTCCTCACGTTCCTCGCGAAGCGCACGACGTTCGGCCGCCACGTGTACGCGGTCGGCGGCAACGCGGAAGCTGCGCGCCGTGCCGGCATCAACGTTCCGCGCATCCGCATCCTCGTGTTCCTGATCTCGAGCGTGATGGCGGGGATCGGCGGGATCATCCTCGCGGCGAACGTGAACTCGGTCGACACGAACTTCGGCGGCGGAACGCTGCTACTCGACGCGATCTCGGCGGCGGTCATCGGCGGCACGAGCCTCTTCGGCGGCCGCGGCGAGGTGCGGAATGCGTTCCTCGGCGGCGCCGTGATCGCGACCGTGCAGAACGGTCTCAACACCGCCGGCTACAACCCGGGGACGATCTACATCGTCACCGGGATCATCCTGCTGCTCGCCGTCACCGTCGACACGGTGGCCCGGCGGCTGCAGGCGCGCGCCGGGCGCTAGGGCAGCGTGAGGATCCGGTCGGCGGCGACGTTCGTGCGCCGTGCGAGCAGCCGTCCGTCCGGCGCATAGACGCGCACCTCGTCCACACGCGTCGCGCGGCCGAGGCCGAAGTGCGCGCGCGGGTCCTCCGACGAGAGGTAGCTGCTCCCCGCCTGCACGAACCGGCGCGTCACCTGCGATCCGACGCGAATCTCGATCTCCGCGCCGGGTAGCTCCTTCGCGAGGCCGACGTCGAGCCAGTGCCCGACGGGCGCCGTGTTCTCGAGCAGGACGAGCGGCCCCGCGATCGAGTTGACGGCGATCGCGACCCGGCCGTCGTTCCCGACGTCGGCGGCGGCGAGACCGCGGCCGTTCACGAGCGGCCCCGGGTCGAGACCGGCCGCGGCCGACGCGTCCGCGAACCGGCCGCCGCCCATGTTCTCGAGCACCTGGATCGGCGCCGCGTCGGCCTTCAGGTTCGTCACGGGGATCGCGCCGTTTGCGAGCACGAGGTCCGGACGCCCGCTGTTCGCGAAATCGACCCACGAGTCGCCCCAGCCCGTCCGTCCTGCGCCAAGGGCCGCGCCGAACTCCGGCGCGACGTCGAGCGTCGAGCGGCCTGCGAGCTGGAACGCAGCGTCGCCCTGCCCGCGCGAGTTCGTGACGAAGAGCGACGGGACGCCGCCGACGTCCTGCAGCGCGACACCCATCCCCGCGCGCGCGTCGTCGACCCCCCACGCCCGCCCGACGTCGACGAAGTGGAAGCCGAGCGGCCCGCCCGGCTCGTTCAGGTAGAGCCTGTTCGGGTCGAGGTCGTTCGCGACGTACAGGTCGGGCCGCCCGTCGCCGTTCACGTCGGCGAAGACCGCACCGAGGCTGTGGTCGGTACCGGCGCGGTCGATCCCCGCCGCGACGGCGACCTCCTTGAACCGCGGGTGCCCGTGTGCGTCGAGCCCTTCGTTCAGGTAGAGGAGGTCGTGGAAGGCCTGGTACTCGAGCGGGAAGCCGCCGGACGACGTGCTCGGCGCGTTCACGTCGGCGTACCCGGAGACGAAGATGTCGGGCCGGCCGTCCCCGTTCACGTCGGCGATCGCGGCCCCGGTATGCCAGCCGTACGTTCCGAATGCGTCGATCCCCGCCTCGTGCGTGATGTTCGTGAATGTCCCGTTGCCGTTGTTCCAGAGCAGGACGTTGTAGGTGTTCGTGGTGATGAAGATGCTCGGGTAGCCGTTGCCGAGGTCGGCCGCGACGCAGCCGTTCCCCTGCATCGCAACGCCTGCGTGCGCGGCCTTCGTCACATCGTGGAAGTGTCCGTGCACGTTCTCGTACAGGTGACTCGTCGGCAGGCCGCCGTGCGCCTGCCACCTCGTCGCGTCGCTGTCGGAGTACGAGTTGACGGCGAAGACGCAGAGCCAGCCGGTCTTGCGGTAGTCGAGCCAGCAGAGACCTCCGCCCATCATCGAGTGCACGTCAGACGGGACGAGGCCGAAGCGGTAATCGTCCTGGCGGAAGTCGAGGCCGACCTTCTTCGCGACGTTCACGAGGTGCACGCCGGCGAAGCTCGTCGCGATGTCGCGCGTGAAGGGCGCGAGCGCGATCGGCCGGCCGCTGCGCACGCGCGCGACGACCCAGCGCCCGCGGTTCTGCTGCAGCTCGAGCTGCTCGCGGAGCGTCACGGGCGCGTCCCGCCGTACCACCACGGGCGGCTCGCCCTTGTACGCCGTCACCTGCGCCGTGCCGTCGAGCGAGGCGACGGCGATCGCCGGGCCCTGCCCGTGCCCGCGCTCGAAGTGGACCTGCAGGCGGTCGATGCGGTAGGCAGGCGCCTCGATCAGGCCGCCCTTCGTCACGCGCACCTGGTTGTCGAGCGCGTTCAGCTCGCGTCCGATCGAGGCGCGCGTGAGCACGTTCGCATCTCGTTGCGCGAGCGCGTTCGACTGCAGCTGCAGGTCGCCGAGCAGGTCGGTCGCGATGCGCCGCGACGTCGCCGGGTCGAGCACGGTTTCGACACCCTGTGACGGCTGGATCGCGATCTGCGGTACGGCTCCGGTGAAGGCCAGCGGCGCCGCGATCGCGGGCGTCCGGGCCGGGATGCCCGCGAGCGCGATCGCGCCCGTGTACCCGGCGACCGCGAAAGCACCGACGACGGCGAGCCGCCGCCGCTCGAGCCGCACGGTCGGGAGCCACGCGAGAACAGGCCGCGCGCCGCACACGATCGTGAGCGCGCCGAGCACCGCGACCTTGCTCCAGAACTCCGACTGCGCCGGGGCGATCAGCAGCGAGGCGAGCAGCGCCGCACCGACCGCGTACGCGACCCGCCCACGTTGCGTCGCGGGAATCGTCTTCGGGTCGGTCAGCATGAAGAAGAGGAAGACGAGGATCTCGGGCGACGAGACGAGCGTCCACCAGAAGTACGCACCGGTGATCGGCCCGACGTGCCAGCTCGCGGTCATCGCGTGGCCCGTCGCGGCGAGGACGCCGATCGCCGCCGCAAACGCGAGCCAGTACGAGATCGCGATGCGCAGCAGGTGCAGACGCGACAGGATCGCGAAGCCGCCGACGACGATGATCAGGAGCGCGGCGACGAGCCAGCCGGACGCGGGTCCCCACCAGAAGTCGAGCGGATCCGCGCGGCCGCTCCCGAGCAAGAGGAAGCAGAGGACGAGCCCGAAGTTCGACGGGTTGAAGACGTGCGCGCCGCGCACCTTGATCAGGTGCTTCGACAGGAGCGAGACGGCCGCGGTGCCGGCGTAGATCCACCAGCCGTTCGTGCTCCACCAGTCACCGTGCCGCGTGTCCGGCAGGCGCAGGACGAACGCGACGCCGTTGCCGGTGATGAGCGCGCTCGCGGGCCACAGGATCACGTGCTGCCGGCGAAGCGCGATGGCGACCTCGATCACGGCCGGCGTCGCGAGTGAGATCAGGATCTGCGCGATCGAGACGCGGAAGCCGAATCCCGCCTGTCCTAGCACCTGCAACGACGTGATGACCGCGGCGAGGTGGAGCCGCGGGTCGCGCAGCTTCGGCAGGAGGACCGGATAGCCGCGGAAGGAGAGGCCGCCGGGAGCGGTTGCGGCGTGGGCGGCCACGGCCCGATATTAGGCTTGAAAGCGTGAAACTCCAACTCGCCCGCCAGATCGTCGACCACGTCGTCCGCGAGGCGCCCGGCCCCGTGGCCGTCTTCGTCGCCGACGACCACGGCGAGCTCGTCGCCGCCGCCACGATGGACGGCGCCGCTCCGGACACGCGGCTGAACGCCCACCGGAAGGCCTACACGGCAGCACGGAGCGACGCGCGGTCGACCGCGGAGCTCGCCGCCAAGGTGCGCGACGACCCCGTCGAGCGGGCGAGCTTCGACCCGTTCTTCACCTTCTTCCTGGGGGGCGTGGCGGCGTTCGACGGCGCCCGGCGCGTGGGCGCCGTCGGCGTCAGCGGCCTGCCGGGAGAAGACGACGCCGCACTCGCGACCGCCGCGATCGAGGCGGCCGGGCTCTCGACCTGACGACCGCGCGCCTCAACCGCCTCTTCGCCGCCGACGGCCGCTGCTTCGACGTCGCCGTCGACCACGGCTTCTTCGGCGAGCCGTCGTTCCTCGCGGGGATCGAGGACATGGAGCGGACGATCGCCGTCCTCGTCGAGGCCGGACCGGACGCGATCCAGCTCTCGCCGGGCCAGGCGCCGCTCCTGCAGCGGCTGCCGGGACGGAAGCCCGCGCTCGTCTTGCGCACCGACGTCGCGAACGTCTACGGCACCGACCCGCCGCGTCACCTCTTCAGCGAGCTCGTCGAGCGCGCCGTCGACCGTGCGGTCGCACTCGACGCCGCGTGCGTCTGCGTGAACCTGCTCGAGCTTCCGGGCGAGCCGGAGCTGCTGCGACAGTGCGTCGGCAACGTGTCGCGCCTCCGTGCGGCGTGCGACGCCGCCGGCATGCCGTTGATGGTCGAGCCGCTCGTCTTCAAGCCGGGCGCGACCGGCTACGGCGTGAACGGCGACCCGGAGCGGATCGTGCCGCTCGTGCGGCAGGCGGTCGAGCTCGGCGCCGACGTGATCAAGGCCGACCCCACCGACGACCTCGCCGACTATCCGCGCGTGGTCGAAGCTGCCGCGCCGCGGCCGGTGCTCGTCCGCGGCGGCGGCCGCGTGTCGGACGACGAGCTCCTCGCGCGCACGCGCGAGGTCATGCGCGCAGGCGCGGCGGGGATCGTCTACGGGCGGAACGTCATTCAGCACGCGCAGCCGACGGAAATCGTGCGCCGGCTGATGGAGATCGTGCACGGTGCCTGAGCGCGTCGTCCGCGTCGGCATCGTCGGCGGCGGACTGATGGGGCGCGAGATCGCGAGCGCGACTGCGCGTTGGCTCCACCTCTCCGACCTCGGCGTGCGCCCGGAGATCGTCGCGGTATGCGACCCCGACCCGCGGGCACTCGCCTGGTTCGAGCGCGTCCGCCCCACGCCGCGGCTCGTCGCCGACTACCGCGACCTCCTCGCAGACGAGAGCGTCGAGGCCGTGTACTGCGCGGTCCCGCACCACCTGCACGCAGAGGTCTACGTCGCGTGCCTCGAAGCGGGCAAGCACCTCCTCGGCGAGAAGCCGTTCGGCATCGACCTCGCCGCGTACGAGACGATCGAACGCGCGGCGGCCCCGCGCCTCCTCGTTCGCTGCTCGTCCGAGCTTCCGTTCTTCCCCGGCGGGCAGGCGGTGTGGCGCTGGCTCGCCGAGCGGCGCTACGGGCGTGTCCTCGAGGTGCGGTCGCTCTTCCTGCACTCGAGCGACCTCGACCCGGGCAAGCCGATCAACTGGAAGCGCGTCGCCGCGACCAACGGCGAGTACGGCGTCATGGGCGACCTCGGACTGCACGTGCTCCACCTCCCGCTCCGGGCCGGCTTCCGGCCGCGCGACGTGCGCGCCCTGCTCACCAACGTCGTCGCCGAACGGCCCGGGTCGGCCGGCTCCCCGGTTCCGTGCGACACCTGGGACAACGCCGTCCTCCTCTGCGAGGCGGAGGACGGCGGCGACACGTTTCCACTGCGCGTCGAGACGAAGCGGATCGCGCCCGGCGAGATGAACACGTGGACGATCGAGGTCGACGGCACCGATGGCTCGATCGCGTTCACGACGAAGCTGCCGAAGACTCTGCGCACGATGGCCTACGCGCCGGGGGGCCCGCAGGAGTGGCGCGTCACCGACCTCGGCTCGCAGTCGGCGTACCCGTCGATCAGCGGCGCGGTCTTCGAGTTCGGGTTCTCGGACGCGATCCAGCAGATGTGGGCCGCGTTCCTGGACGAGCTCGCGCACGGCCGCGACGGGATGCGCCAGCCGTTCCACTGCGCGACTCCGGAGGAGGTGGGCGTGACGCACCGCCTCTTCACCGCGGCGCTGCGGTCGCAGCGCGAGCGCGCCGTCGTCGCGGTCTAGAGCGAGACGGCTTCGCCGCTGTCGGCGGAGCGGAAGAGCGCCTCGATCGTGCGCGCCTGCGCGACGGCGTCGTCACGGCCGAGGAGGAGGTCCGCCTCGCCGCGGATCGCGTCGCTCAGGTTCTCGAGCTCGAGTTGGTAGGAGTCGACGCGCTCGAGCTCGATCCGCTCCACCTCCCCGGCCGAACGCCGCTCGATGACGGGCCGGTTGCAATGCCACGGATCGTCGAGGAAGAGCGACCCCTCCGTGCCGATCGCCTCCAGCTCGTCCCGCTCGGCGAGCGCGGTCCCGCAGTCGAAGAGCGCAAAGACGTCTCCAGGGAAGCGCATCGTTCCCGAGAAGACCCAGTCCGTGCCGGTCTCCCCTGTGAACGCGTGGCCGTACACGCTCTCCGGCTCGCCGCCGAGGAGGCGCGAGCCGCTCACGCAGTAACAGCCGACGTCCATCAGCGCGCCGCCCTCGACGTCGGTGCGCAGGCGGATGTTGTCCGCGTCGTAGAGCGCGTAGCTGAACGCCGCGCGGACGAGGCGCAGCTCGCCGATTGCCCCGCCTGCGACGAGCTCCTTCAGCCGCTTCGTCTGCGGGTTGTGGCGGTACATGAACGCCTCCGTCAGGAAGCGCCGTGCACGCTCCGCCGCGTCGAACGCCGCCTCGACGTCGGCTGCATGCCGCGACATCGGCTTCTCGCAGAGCACGTGCTTGCCCGCCTCCACGGCGCGGATCGACCACTCGCAGTGCATCGTGTTGGGCAGCGAGATGTAGACCGCTTCGACGTCGGGATCCTCGAGCAGCTCCTCGTACGAGCCGTACGCGCGCTCGATCTCCCACTCCCGCGCGTAGGCCTCGGCGCGTGCGAGGTCGCGGCTCGCGACCGCACGCAGGTCGACCTTCGGCGAGGCGTGCGCACCCGGAATCACCTTCCGGTTGATGTCCGCGGTCGAGATGATCCCCCAGGTCACGGGCTCGGTCATGTCGCCGTAGTATCCCCGCCGTGGCGGAGATCGGTGTCGGCATGCTCGGATACGCGTTCATGGGGAAGGCGCACTCGAGCGCGTTCCTCGCGGCCCCGCACGTC
>JAFAHG010000232.1 GCA_019237315.1 Actinomycetota bacterium | reverse complement strand
GGCCACAAGCAGCTCGACACGGAGACGATCCTGGAGGAGGGGGAGGGCTTCCAGCTGATCGAGAAGACCGGCGTCGCGGGCGACATCGCGCGCGCCCATTGGCAGATCCCTGCGAACGAAATGCGCCCGGCATGATTCGAACATGCGACCTCTGCCTCCGCAGGGCAGCGCTCTATCCCCTGAGCTACGGGCGCGAAGCGGCCTCAGTGTAGCTTCGCGGATCTTCCGCCCACGCTGAGCTCCGTGTCGTCCGGGACCTCGGTGCGGACGTAGCCGAGGGCAAGGTCGGAGACCGAGCTCGTCACGCGGCCGACGACCCTGTCGCCGAGGCGGATCTCGTCGCCCGGCGCAGAGCCTTCGACGTCGAGCACGCGCAGCGCCCGGTTCGCGTGGCCGCGGTAGTGCAGGCGCGCGACGGGTTCCTGGCCTGGATAACAACCCTTCTCGAACGAGATCGCGCGCTCGTCGAGCCCCGCCTCGGCCGGAAGCACGGTGTCGTCGATCTCCGCGCCGAAGCGCGGCGTGCGGGCAAGGATGCGCAGACGCTCGAGCTCCTCATCCGGCGGCGACGCATCGAGCTCCGCGTCGAGCACCTCGACCGCCGGCACCCCGTAGTCGCGCGTCGGGATCCCGTCGCTGCCGCCGAGGACGACCGTCGACGTGTGCTCCTCCGGCTCGATCTCGCAGCGCGTGGCGATTCGCATGCGCGTCAGATGCGCGCGCACCGTCTCGCCGAGCTCCGGCTCGGTCAGGAGCAGGAAGTCGCCCTCGCCGCGGCGCCAGACGACGACCGGCGCGATCACGCGGGCCTTCGGCGTGAGGAGCAGCGCCTCGCAATGGTCGGCGGCGAGCACGTCGTTCGACAGCATCCGCTGCAGGAAGTCCGCCGCCTCCGGACCGCGGACGCGGACGAAGGCGCGCGGCCGGACGTAGGCCTTCGTGGTGACTGCCACGTGATTAGTGTAGGGAGCGTGTTTCGCTCCAAGGCGGAGCAGAAGGTGCGGGATGCCGGCTACGACCCGGCGCGCCTCCCGCCTGGGCAGTACCTGACGGAGAAGTGGCCTGTGTTGCACGCGGGAGAGGTTCCGCACACGGATCTCGCGACGTGGACGTTCCGTGTCTTCGGCGAGGTCGAGCAGCCGCTCGAGCTGACGTGGGACGCCTTCAACGAGCTGCCGCGCAGCTCAAACGTGCATGACATCCACTGCGTGACGCGGTGGAGCCGGTTCGACACGTCGTTCGAGGGTGTGCACTGGCGCGAGCTGGCCGCGCTCGTCCGGCCGAAGCCGAGCGCGCGCTTCGTCGTCGCCCACGCCGAGCACGGCTTCACGACGAACGTGCCGCTGGGGTCGATCGAGGCGGAGAACGCCCTGCTCGCCACGCACGCCGACGGCGAGCCGCTGACGCCCGACCACGGCTTCCCGCTCCGCCTCGTCGTCCCCGGGAAGTACTTCTGGAAGAGCGCCAAGTGGCTCCGAGCCCTCGAGCTGACCTCGACCGACCAGCCCGGGTTCTGGGAGCGCTACGGCTACCACAACGACGCCGACCCGTGGCGCGAGCAGCGCTACGGGTTCTAGAACCGGGGTCAGACCCTTAATGCTGTGTTCGCTGTCCAAAAGGGACCATCGGCGCACAACCGAGCCATCCGTGACGCGTTCGGGCAGCGGGTTCGAGGCTCAGAGGGCTGCGGCGGGGTCAGACCCCGGCCTTTTCGGCCGATCCCTCGCGGGAGGGATGAGGAGTCGGGGCAGGGGCGCCGAAACCTTGGCTATCCCATCCCTGCCTGAAGCGAAAGGGCCGCCCGATGGGCGGCCCTTTCTGCGTCCTGCGAAGGCTTTCGCCCTTACATCATCCCCGACATGTCGGGCATGGGGGCGGCCTTGTCCTTCTCCGGCGCCTCGGCGACGATCGCCTCGGTCGTCAGGATGTTCTTCGCGATCGACGCGGCGTTCTGAAGCGCCGAGCGCGTCACCATCGTCGGGTCGATGATCCCCGACTTCACGAGATCGGTGATCTCGCCGGTGTCGACGTTCAGGCCCTCGCCGGTCTTCGCCGAGCGCACCTGCTGGATGACGACGGAGCCCTCGAGACCCGCGTTCGTCGCGAGCTGGCGGAGCGGCTCCTCGAGCGCGCGCAGGATGATCGACGCGCCCGTCTTCTCGTCGCCGTCCTTCTTGCCGAGCTCGTCGCGGACCGCGTCCGCCGCGTTCAGAAGCGCGACGCCGCCGCCCGGCACGATGCCCTCCTCGAGAGCAGCGCGCGTGGCCTGCAGCGCGTCCTCGACGCGGTGCTTCTTCTCCTTCATCTCGGTCTCGGTCGCAGCGCCGACCTTGACGACCGCAACGCCGCCCGACAGCTTCGCGAGGCGCTCCTGGAGCTTCTCGCGGTCGAAGTCGGAGTCCGTCGTCTCGATCTCGGACTTGAGCTGCTTGATGCGGGCCTTGATCGCCTCCGCATCACCGGCGCCGTCGATGATCGTGGTCGAGTCCTTGTCGACGACGACCTTCCGTGCGCGGCCGAGCTGCGCGAGCTTCGTGTTCTCGAGCTTGAGGCCCATCTCCTCGGTGATCACCTCGCCGCC
>JAFAHG010000083.1 GCA_019237315.1 Actinomycetota bacterium | reverse complement strand
CCGACGCAGCGTTCCCGTCGCCGTCGATCGCAGAGATGTGCGTCGTCCCGCCGGCCGGCGCGGGCTCGCGCGCTCCACGTTCGTGCGCCCTGATGCGCGCGAGCGCCTCATCGATCGCCGCGTCCGACAGAAGCCGCTGCGCGCCGCCGCCGCGATGGAGCGCGCGCACGAATTCAGGCCCGCGGGCGCGCGTCTGCTCGCGCATCACCTCGACGAGCGAGCGGACGGCGCGCGTACTGCCGGCGGGGCCACGCGCGAGCCGTTCGAGCAATGCGAGCCCGTAGGCGATCAGCAGGCCCCCGGACGACGGCGGCGGGTTCGACAACACCTCGTGACCCCGGAAGCGGACTGCGACAGGACGGCGCCACGCAACGCGGTACGACGCGAGGTCTTCGCGCGTCAGCGCGCCTCCCCCGTCGCGCACACGCGCGACGATCGCCCGCGCACGCTCTCCGGAGTAGAGCGCAGCCGCGCCCTTTCGTGCGATCGCCTCGAGCGTGTCCGCGAGGTCAGGCAGGCACAGGCGGTCGCCTGCGACGAGCCGCGACCCGTTGCGGCTGTAGACGCGCTTGCCCTCGTCGTCGAAGCGGAGAATCGGATCGAGGATCGCCATGATGTGCGCCTGCGGCCGTGTCAGCTCGACGCCGTCGCGTGCGAGCTCGATCCCCGGGGCGAGGAGCTCGCGCCACGGCAGGCGTCCGTAGCGCCGATGCACCGTCTCGAGACCCGCGACCGCGCCGGGCACCGCGCACGAGGCGGGGCCGATCCAGAAGACCTGGGTCGCCGGGCTGTCGCCGCCGAAGCCGACGTCGATCTCGTGCATCGGACCGAGGTGACGGCGGCCGAGACCGAGGCCCGGCGCGGCGACGAAGAAGTCCGCGAGCCGCGTCGCCCCGTCGCGCCCCCGGTGGACGAGCATGAACCCACCCGCCCCTGGCCCGGTGAGCGGGCTCTCCGTCACCGCCGCGGCGAACGCCGCCGCGACGCACGCGTCGACGGCGTTGCCGCCCTCCGCGAGGGCCCGCGCGCCCGCCTTCGCCGTGAGCGGGTGACCGGCGGCGACGGCCCCTCTCATGGATTGAGCCTAGCCGCCGATACCTGAAGTGGCCCCGGGCACATCCGCACCCAAATCTTCACCGTTTCCTCATGCGGTGGACCCAAGGGTTCGGGCACGCTCGTCGGAAGGACCATCTGCGCGCATGAAGCTGTCTCCATCTCGTATCGCCCTCGCGGTTGCCGTGCTGGCGGCGGTCGTGGTCGCGGCGGCGACACCGCAGCTTCTCGGCACGCGCGTCGCGCACGCAGTTGCCGCCGTGCAGGACGCGAACCGGACGTGGCTCCTCGTCGCGGCGCTCGCGTTCGGGGCGGGCTTCGTCTCCTGCGTCCTCGCGTGGCGCGCGGCGCTCGCGGCTTCCGGCGCCCGGATCTCCGTCCTGCGCGGGACGGCGTCGCTCGGTGTGGGCGCTCTCGTGAACACGTTCGTGCCGGCACGGCTCGGCGACGTCGTGAAGATCGCACTCTTCTCTCGTTCGATCGACGGCCCGGAGCGCATCTGGACCGCGAGCGGCGTCTACGCAGCCGTCTCGGCGGCGCGGACGCTTTCGATCGCGGCCCTCGTCGTCGCCGCGTCCGTGACCGGGGCGCTCCCGCTCTGGCCCGTGCTCGCACTGTGCGGCGCCGTCGGGCTCGTGGGCGCGCTCGCGCTCTCCTCGCCGCGCTGGCGGAAGCATCGCCGGGTCGCACACCTGCTCGAAGGCTTTGCGGCACTCGAGCGCTCGCCGCGCTTCGCAGCGCAGGTTCTCGGCTGGTCGTTCGCCGTCATGGCGACGCGCCTCGCCGCGGTTGCCGCGCTCGCGACGGCGCTCGGGTTGCCGCACCCGCTGCTCGCCGCGCTCGTCATCTGCCCCGCGCTCGATCTCGCGGCGGCGTTGCCGCTGACGCCGGGGAACATCGGCATCGCAAGCGGCGCGGTCGCGGTCGCGCTGCAGAGCCGAGGTATCGGCATGACGCAGGCGATCGGCGTCGGCATCGCGATCCAGGCCCTCGAGACGTTCGTCTCGCTCGTCGCCGGCGGGATGGGGCTCCTGACGTTCGCGGGCGAGCTGGGCCTCTCGCGACGCACGGTGTTGCGCGTCGCGGTGGTCGGCGTCTCCGTCGCGGTCGCAGCCGCGCTCGGCGTCTTCGTGCTCGACGCGTTCTAGCGAGCGCTAGTCGGTCAGAAACGACGGCGTCGGCGGCAGCTCGTCCGCGGAGCGCCAGCCGTTGCTCGGCGCAGTACCCGACGGATTCAGGACGGTGCGGCGGCGCTGCGCGCCGAGCCCCGTCGCGACGACGGTGATCCAGAGCTGCCCGGTGAGCCGCTCGTCGATCGTCGCGCCGAAGATGATGTTCGTCTCGTCCGTTGCCGCAGCACGCACCGCCTCGGCGGCCTCGTTCACCTCGAACAGCGAGAGGTCGTCACCACCGGCGATCGACAGCAGGATGCCGCGCGCACCGACGAGCTCGGTGTCGATCAGCGGGCTCCGCAGTGCGCGTTCCGCCGCCTCGCGCGCGCGGTTCTCGCCCGTCGCGAAGCCGATGCCCATCAGCGCCGACCCTGCGTCCTTCATGATCGTGCGCACGTCGGCGAAGTCCAGGTTGATCATGCCCGGGTTCGTGATCAGGTCGGTGATTCCCTGGACGCCCTGGCGGAGGACGTCGTCCGCGATCCGGAACGCGTCGAGCATCGACGTCGAGCGGTCGAGCACCTCGAGCAGCCGGTCGTTCGGGATGACGATGACGGTGTCGCAGGCCTGGCGCAGTGCCTCGACCCCCGCGTCCGCCTGCTTGCGGCGGCGCGTCCCTTCGAACTTGAACGGGAGCGTGACGATGCCGACGGTGAGCGCGCCGAGCTCGCGCGCGATGCGCGCGACGACCGGAGCGGCGCCG
>JAFAHG010000046.1 GCA_019237315.1 Actinomycetota bacterium | reverse complement strand
AGCTCGCGCGCGCCGATCATCCCGCGGGTCGCACGCGTCAGCGGGACGGCGACGAGCAGGACGTCGCATTCGGGGAGGACGCCGCCGAGATCGTCGGAACGCCCGACCGGAACGACGCGCGCGCCGAGCGCCTCGAAGAGCCGCGCGCTCGCCTTGCCGATCCCACCGAAGCCGAGGATGCCGACGACGGCACCGCGCAGCCGGCGGTTCTGCGTCTCCTGGTCGAACTCGCCGCGGCGCATCGCAGCGTGGTTCTGCGGCAAGCGCTTGGCGAGCGCGAGCGTCAGCGCGAGCACGTGCTCGGCCATCGGCTCTGCCCACCCGCCGGCGTTCGCCGCGAGCGTCGTCTCCCGCGACAGGCGGTCGAACGGGACGAACTCCGCGCCCGCCGAGACGAGCTGCAGGAGCACCGGGCCCAGCCCCGCGAGCTCGTCGGCGTCGAGCTCGTGGTTGATGTTCCAGGTGATGACGGCGTCCGCGCCGGCCAGCGCGTCCGGGCGCGACGCGGCATCCGCGAGGAAGACGACCTCGGCGTCGTCCCCGAGCACGTCGAGGATGGCCGCCCGCATGTCCGGCCGGCCGCGAAAGGTGACGACGACGCGCTTCACCGGCCGATCATGCCGCACCGATGATTCCTCGCCGCGGACGCGGTCTAATGCGCACATCCCTTCGAACCGAGGAGCGCACAGATGAGCAAGGTTGCGTCAACGCTGAACTTCACGCAGGTCGGCCGCGTCTGCGTCACGGTCGCCGACACCGACCGCGCGATCGACTTCTACGTCGACACGCTCGGCTTCGAGAAGGTCGTCGACGTACCGATGGGGCCCGACATGCGCTGGGTCGAGGTGGCGATCCCGGGCACACCGACGACGATCGCGCTCGCGCCGCCGCCGCAGGGCAGGGAAGCAGGCGGCAGCCAGACCGGCATCTGCATCGACACGACCGACGTCGACGCCGACCACGCGGCACTGAAGGCCGCGGGCGCCGACGTCGACGACGAGGTCACGCGCTGGGGCGGTCCCGTGCCGCCGATGTTCTGGGTGCGCGACCCGGACGGGAACGCGCTGATCGTCGTCCAGCCGTCGTCGTAGCCGTGCGCGACCTGATCGTCACCGAGTTCGTCTCCGCCGACGGCGTGATGGAAGCGCCGGGCGGCGAGGCGGGCTACGCCCACGCCGGGTGGGTCGGCCCGTACTTCAGCGACGAGCTCGGGGCGTACAGGGAGGCCGAGCAGCTGGCCGCGGACGTCCTGCTGCTCGGCCGCAAGACCTACGACAGCTTCTACGGCGCGTGGCCGCATCGGGACGGTGCGATGGCCGACAAGATCAACACGATGCGAAAGCTCGTCGCGTCCCGCACGCTCGCGTCGAGCGACTGGCACGACACGACGATCGTCTCCGGCGACGTGGCCGCGCACGTCGCGGAGGTGAAGGCCGAGGACGGGAGCCCGATCATCGTGGCGGGCAGCCGCTCGGTCGTGCACCTCCTGCTCGCGGCAGGGCTCGTCGACGAGCTCCACCTGCAGGTGTTCCCGATCGCACTCGGCTCGGGCGCGCGCTTCTGGCCGGAGACGGCAGATCCCCTGCGTTTCGCGCTCGTCGCCTCGACCGAGCTGCCGAACGGCGTGGTCGCCCAGGAATATCGCCTCTAGCGCGGTTTGGCGCGCAGCCGTCAGCGCTTGGTCGGCAGCGAACGCGCGTAACCGACGCCGCGGCCGACCCACGTCTCGAGCTCGCGCTTCGTGCGGACCGCGCCTGCGCCGACGCGCAGCCAGCCGGCCATCGGCTTGCCGCGCATGACCATCTCCGTCGCCGCGGTGCTCGCGACGAGCTGCGCCGACCCTTCCGGGTCGACCCGCACGAGCAGGCCTCCCTGTCCGCTCGCAGCGACGGCCATGTTGCCGCCGACGAGGAACGCGAGGCCGCCGAACATCTTCTTCTCGACGACGCCGCGCTCGCCCGAGACGAGGTCGCGTATGCGGTCGGCCAGGTTTTCGTCGTAGGCCACGCCGCGATCGTAGAGTCTCCGGATGGGCGAGCGCGAGTCGCGCGTGATCGAACGGGTGCGGGCGATTCCCGAGGGGTTCGTCCGGACGTACGGCGACATCGACCCCCGCGCGCCTCGCTTCGTCGGACACGTCCTCGCGACCACAGACGCCGACCTGCCGTGGCACCGCGTGGTGCGCGCCGACGGGTCGCTCGCGATGGGCGAGCGCCAGCGCGCGCTGCTCGTTCGCGAGCGCGTGCCTATGCGCGGTGACCGCGTGGACATGCGCGAGGCACGGCTTCCGTCGGCGCTGTAGGTTGTCACCGTGGACAGCGAACGCGCACGCGAGCTCCTCGCCGCCGAGCGTGCGCGCATCGAAGGCGCGCTCGCCCGTCTCGGTCACGTCGACGACGGCGAGGAGAACGACGACATCGACCCCGGGAACCTCGCCTCGAACCTGTACCAGGACGAGTTCGACTCCGGTCTCGCCGAAGACCTGCGCGAGCAGCTCGCCGCGGTCGAGCGTGCTGAGGCGCGCGTCGCAGCCGGGACGTACGGCATCTCGGTCGAGAGCGGGGAGCCGATCCCGGACGAGCGGCTCGAGGCCCACCCCACGGCCGAGCGCACCGCGGAAGAAGAGCGACGGTACCGCTAGACGACCTCCGCGTTGGGCCGGGCGACGCGCCCGACCTCGACAGCCGCGACGCCGCGCTTCGCTTCGGCACGAAGGACGAGGGCCTGCAGCAGCTCGCGCAGCTCGTGGAGCGCCTCGCGCTCCTGCACAACCGCCTGTACGCGGAGTCGACGCGCGCCGTGCTGCTCGTCCTCCAGGGAATGGACGCATCCGGAAAGGACGGCACGATCCGCAACGTCCTCACCGGCGTCAACCCGCAAGGCTGCCGCATCGTCAACTTCCGCCCGCCGGCGGGTGCGGAGCTCGCGCACGACTACCTCTGGCGCGTGCACGCGGTCTGCCCCGCGCACGGCGAGATCGGCATCTTCAACCGCTCGCACTACGAGGACGTCGTCGCCGCGCGCGTGCGCGAGCTCGTGCAGGAGAAGGTGTGGAAGCGCAGGTACGAGCACATCCGCGGGTTCGAGCGGCTGCTCACCGACGAGGGGACGACCCTGCTCAAGGTCTTTCTCCACGTCTCGCGCGACGAGCAGGCGAGGCGCCTCGACGAACGTCGCAAGGACCCGGAGAAGCGGTGGAAGTTCGACCCGGGCGACCTCGCCGACCGCGAACGCTGGCCGCAGTACATGCGGGCCTACGAGGACGCGATCCGCGAGACGTCGACGGACTGGGCGCCGTGGTACGTCGTGCCGGCGGACCACAACTGGGCGCGCAACCTGAGCGTCGCCGCGCTGCTCGTCGCGACGCTCGAGCGTCTCGATCCGAAGCTGCCCTAAACGGGGACGGGCGCAGGCACCGCGTCGATGCCGGCCGCGCGGTAGGCGTCCGCCTGGTCGAGCGTCTCGTGGTCGAGGAGCGCCTCTGCGAGGCCGTCGAGCTTCTCGCGGTTCTCCCGCAGCAAGTCGACGACCTCGTCGTGCGCGGCGGCGACGACGCGGCGCACCTCGTCGTCGACGAGCTGGTGCGTCTCCTCGGAGACCTCTGACACGCCGGGCAGAAGCGGCCCCTGGCCGTCCGCCGGGAGCACCGCGACGGTGCCGATCGTCGAGCTCATCCCCCAGCGCCCGACCATCTGCCGCGCGATCTGCGTCAGCTGCTGGATGTCGGACTCCGCGCCCGTCGTCAGGTCCCCGAAGACGACCTCCTCGGCCGCGCGCCCGCCCAGGGCGACCTTGATCTTCGCGAGCAGCTCCTGCTGCGAGTAGTTGAAGCGGTCTGCGTCCGGCGCCGAGAACGTCACGCCGAGCGCAAGGCCGCGCGGGATGATCGAGATCTTCCGCACCGGATCGGCGCCCGGCGTCAGCATCCCGACGACCGCGTGTCCGGCCTCGTGGTAGGCGGTGCGGCGCTTGTCGGCCGGCGTCATCATCACCTGCCGCTCCGCGCCGAGGACGATGCGTTCGAGCGCGTCGGTGAAGTCGGCGAGCTCCACCTTGTCGTGACCGCGCCGCGCCGCGAGCAGCGCCGCCTCGTTGACGAGGTTCGCGAGGTCGGCGCCGACCATCCCCGGTGTCGTCGACGCGATCGCGCCGAGGTCGACGTCGCTCCCGAGCGGGACGCTGCGCGTGTGAACGTGCAGGATCGCCTCGCGGCCGTTGCGGTCTGGCGGCTGCACGGCGACGCGACGGTCGAAGCGGCCGGGGCGCAGCAGCGCCTGGTCGAGCACGTCGGGGCGGTTCGTCGCGGCGATGACGATGACGCCCGTCGACGAGTCGAAGCCGTCCATCTCCGTGAGGATCTGGTTCAGCGTCTGCTCGCGCTCGTCGTTCCCGCCGCTGAACCCGGCGACGCCGGACGTGCGCGAGCGGCCGATCGCGTCGAGCTCGTCGATGAAGATGATCGCGGGCGCCGCGTTCTTGGCGTTCGAGAAGAGGTCGCGCACGCGCGACGCTCCGACACCCACGATCGCCTCGACGAACTCGGACGCGGCCATCGAGAAGAACGGAACGTTCGCCTCGCCCGCGACCGCACGCGCGAGCAGCGTCTTCCCGGTCCCGGGCGGCCCCGAGAGGAGCACGCCGTGCGGGATGCGCGCACCGAGCCGCCGGTACTTGTCGGGGTCGCGCAGGAAGTCGACGACCTCGGAGAGCTCCTGCTTGGCCTCGTCGATCCCCGCGACGTCCTTGAACGTGACGCGGTCGCCGCTCGGCTCGTAGAGGCGTGCGCGCGAACGTCCGAACGAGCCGAGGATGTTCTGCATGCTGCCGGCGCGCCGCATCGCGAAGAAGATGAGGCCGATGAAGAGGATCGTCGGCCCGAACCCGAGCAGGAGGTTCTCCCACCACGGCGCGCCCGTGTCGAGCGGCACGGCGTTCACGACGACCGCGTGCTTCTGCAGGAGCGTCGACAGCGCGTTCGTGTCCGCGAACGCGGGGATCTCCGTCTCGAACTTGCGCGCCGGCTTCGACTTCCCGTAGCGGAGCGGCTCGGTGAACGTCCCCTGCACGGCGGTGCCCCTCGACGTGATCGAGGCGACACGACCCGCCTGGACCTGCTGGAGGAAGAACGGGCTGTACGGCACACGGACGCGCGCGGGTGCCTGCGTCGCGCGCGAGCCGAGCCAGTAGTTGGCGCCGAGGAGGATCGCGATCCAGACGAACCACCACCCGAAGCGCGCCCAGCGCGGCGCCGGCGGCCTGGCGGGCTGCTGTGGTGTGCTCACGCGGCGGATCATCGCACCCTCGTCGAGACACCGATCGAGCGTGCGTACGGCTGAGCTACTGCCAGTAGTTCTCGACGACGTCCGCCGGCCGGGCCTCGGCCTCGTCCGGGTTCTCGCCGAACTCGCGCTTCGCGCGCCGCTGGCGCAGCAGGTCCCAGCACTGGTCGAGCTGGACCTGGATCGCCTTGATCCGCTCGCGGTCCGCATCAGACGCCTGGCCGGCCGACTCCCGGTCCCAGAGCTCGTGCTCCTCGGCGACGAGCTGCTCGATCGTGTCGTGGACGCCCGAATCCTCTGCCATCGCCTCTCCTTCCTAGTGGATGACGAACGCGACTTCGTCGACGAAGCACCAGCTCCAGTCCTCGCCCGGCTCCGCCGAGCGCGCGACGGGATGATCGGCCTCGTGCGCGTGCGCGCGTGCGTGGCGGTTCGGTGACGAGTCGCAGCAGCCGATCTGTCCGCACGTCTCGCACATGCGCAGGTGCACCCAGCGGCCGCCGATCTTCAGACACTCCTCGCAGCCGGGAATCGACGCGGGAAGCTCCGTGACCTCGATCCGGTCGAGGTGGCTGCAGACCGCCATCGGGCAAGCCTACGCCCCGGCTACCGTGTCCCGACGGGAATGGAGAGCGCGTACCTGAAGCTCGTCGCGGGGATCGTCGCGCTCGCGGCGGGGGCAGGCGCCGTGGTCTTCGTGATCTCACTGATCCAGAAGCTGCCGCCGATCGCGACACCGGCGTCGAGCAGCGCGGGGGCGCCGCCTGTGACGACGACCGCGCCCGCCGCGACCTCCGGGTTCCCGACGCCGCCTGCGGGGTCGGTCGTCCTGGGCGCCGAGGAGGGGACGAACGCACTCGGGCTCGCGGTGCTGCCGCAGAGCGGAGGCATCCTGCTGCAGGCGTCCGTCGTCGGCACGCAGGGGAACGGCCTGCGTGGCCTCTCGGTGCGGTTCCACGTCCGCGGATCGTCGAATGCGACGGTCGCGGGCACGCCGTGCGGGCCCGGGTGCTACCGCGCGAACGCACCGGTTGCGCGTCCGGCAGCCGTCACCGTCTCGGTCGGCGCGCACGACGTCGCGTTCGCCATGCCCGAGCAGTGGCCCGCGCCGTCAGGGGCGAAGCTCGTGGCCGACGCGTCACGCGTCTACCGCGGGCTGCACACGCTCGTCATCCACGACACCCTCGGCGACGGGCACAACCGGCTGGACACGATCTACACGATCGTCGCGCCGGACCGGCTCTCGTACGAGGTCGTCGGCAACAGCCGCGCGATCATCATCGGCAACAAGATGTGGTACCGGCTGCCGCACGAGAGGGTCTGGCACGAGCAGCCGCAGCTGCCGGTCCAGCAGCCGTCGCCGTTCTGGGTCACGGCTGTAGACGCGCATGTCCTCGGCAGCGTCTCGCTCGACGGCCGGCCTGCGTGGAAGGTGTCGTTCTTCGACCCGAGGACGCCGGGCTGGTACACGCTTCTCCTCGACAAGGAGACGCTGCGCACGCGCGACATGCTGATGACCGCGCACGCGCACTTCATGCACGACACCTACAGCGGCTTCGACGCGCCGCTGTCGATCACGCCGCCGAGCGGCTAATCGTCAGCCTTTGTCGAGGAACGCGACAAGGTCCGCGAGCTGCGTCGCGGAGAGCGACGACTTGAACGTCTGGGGCATGACGCCCTTCGGATACCCGGGCTGGATGTACGCGTTCGGATCCGTGATCGACGTCGACGTGAACTGCGCGAGCGGCTGCTTCGCCTGCTTCGCGTAGGACGCGAGCTTGTCGAGGTCGGGGCCGACCGTCGCGCTCGAGCCGGCCGGCTTGAAGGTGTGGCAGGCCCCGCAGCCGTTCGCGGTGAAGACGGCCTTGCCGTTGGCGGCGTTCCCGGAGGGCGCGGCCGAGGCGGAGCTCGAGGACGACGCCGCCGACGTCGCCGTCGCCGCGCTCGCCTCCTTCTTCTCCTTGCCGAAGACGAGGACGGCGGCCAACATCGCCGCAAAGAAGCCGACGCAGACGAGGATGTAGACGTTCCGCCAGCGCGGCCCGGGGAAGTTCGGCGAGTAGCGCGGGATGACCATCCCCGAGACGAGCGCGAAGATGATGAACGCGGCCCCGACCACGGCCAGGCCGATCTTGTGCCCCGACGAGAGCGCGTACAGCATCGCGGCGAACCATATCGTGCGCGCCCGAAGGCGTCCGGGAGAGCCGTCAGTCGCTGGGCGCGGCGTCTCCGACCGGCAACGCGGGCGCGCGGCGCGGAAGCCTCGGCAGCCGTCGGCTACCGCGTGGGCGCGGCGGCTCGACGAGCAAGATGCGCCCGAGGTGCTCCTCCTCACCGAAGAGGAGCGACGCGAGCGCGAGCAGCACGACGGAGAAGAGGACGAGCACGAGCACGTCGAACGAGACCGTGTAGTCGGTCCCGAGGTTGCCCGGGTACAGACCGCGCAGGAGCGGATGCCGCATCAGGTCGATCGTGTACGTGAGCGGATCGGCACGAACGAGCGGCTGCAGGAAACCGGGCAGGAGCGACGCCGGATAGAGCGCGCTCGACAGGAAGAACATCGGGAACATCAGGAAGTTCATGATCCCGGCGAAGTTCTCGATCGAGCGCAGCCGCGAGGCGATCACCATGCCGAAGCTGCCGAGCGCGAACGAGCCGAGGAGGATCGCGCCGAGCAGTTCGGCAAGCGCGCCGACTGAAGGGTGCAGGCCGAGGATCCAGATCAGCGGGAAGAGCACGATCGCCTGGATGACGCCGATCAGCGCGGAGCTGATCGTCTTCGCGAAGACGGTGACGAAGCGCGGCAGCGGCGCGACGAGCAGCATGCGGATCGGGCCGAACTCGCGGTCGTGCACCGTCGCGAGCGCGGTCAGCATCGTCGAGAAGAGGACGACCATCCCGTAGAGGCCCGGCAGCAGGAACTGCTTGTACGAGACGGTTCCCTCGGTCGGCACGAGCTTCTCGAACCCGGCGCCGATGACGACGAGCCAGAGAAGCGGACGCGCGAACGACGCGACGGCGCGCCCGCGCTGGCGCGCAAAGCGCGTGAGCTCGCGAACGACGACCGCTTCGATCGCGCCGATCACGCCGACGCGTCCCCTTGGGCCATGTCCGGGGTCAGACCCCGGACGTGGCTGAACTGGACACGGCTCATAGGGACACCTCGCGGCCGGTCAGGTCGACGAAGACGTCCTCGAGGGTCGGGCGGGTGACGCCGACCTCGGCGCCGTCCGCGGTCAGCGGCAGGAGCGACGGCAGGATCGCGGACGCGTCGTCGACGAAGATCGAGAGGCCGTGCTGAGCGCGCTGGGGCTCGAGGCCCGTCAGCTCGCGGAGCCTCGGGACGAACTCCTCTGCGCGGTCCGTGCGCACGTCGACGCGGTCGTGGCCGAGGCGGCGCTTGAGCTCGGCCGGCTCGCCGAGCGCGACGATGCGGCCGTGGTCGACGATCGCGACACGGTCGCACGGGTCGGCTTCCTCGAGATAGTGCGTCGTCAGGAACAGCGTCGTCCCGTGCTCGCGCGTGAGCTTCTGCAGGAACGCCCAGATGCGGCGGCGCTGTCCCGGGTCGAGGCCGAGCGTCGGCTCGTCGAGGAAGAGGATCGACGGCCGGTGCAGGATCCCGCGCGCGAGGTCGAGCGCGCGCCGCATGCCGCCCGAGAATGAGCGGACGCGCGCGTGTCGCCGCTCCTCGAGGCCGAAGAGCTGGAGCGCCTCGTCGATGCGCGCCTTGCTGTCGCGGCGCGACAACCCGTAGAGCCGCGTGCAGAAGCGCAGGTTCTCCTCGGCGGTGAGGTCGAGGTCGAGCGTCGTCTCCTGGAAGACGACGCCGATCTTGCGCCGTACGTCGAGCGCGTTCTCGACGACGTCCCCGCCCGCGACGCGCGCCTCGCCGCGTGACGGCTGAAGCAACGTGCAGAGCATGCGGATCGTCGTCGTCTTCCCCGCGCCGTTCGGCCCGAGGAAGCCGAAGAACTCGCCGGGCTGCACGTCGAGGTCGACCGCGTCGACGGCGCGCACACGACCGTAGTCCCTGCCGAGCCCCGCAACTGCGATTGCCGGCGCTTGAGCCAAGCGAACCTCCCCGCGCCAGTCTAGACGCGCGCGGTCGCTTTTTCCGTCCGGTAGACGAACTCGCCGTCGCCGTTCCGGCCCAA
The DNA here is from genome assembly GCA_019237315.1 of Actinomycetota bacterium. Classification (GTDB taxonomy): domain Bacteria; phylum Actinomycetota; class Thermoleophilia; order Gaiellales; family Gaiellaceae; genus PALSA-600. The sequence goes on along the minus strand of JAFAHG010000046.1, from coordinate 4,351 downwards.
GCGGTTCGCACTCGCGACCGCGTCGGTGACGAGCGCGTGGTGCGGCGAGAACTGGCACACGGGATCGACGTTCCCCGCGTCGCCGGTCAGCGCGAGGGCCTGGCAGCGGCAGCCGCCGAGATCGACCTCGAAGCGGCCGAGCGGGCATGTCTTGCAGACCTCGGGCACGAAGTCGCGGAAGCGGTTCATCGCGTCCGACTCGAACCAGATCTCCGCAAGCGGCCGGTCGCGCACGTTGTCGAACTCGAGGCCCGGGATCGACGAGGCCGCCTGGCACGGCAGCACGTCCCCGTTCGGGGTGATCACCATCGCGTCGCGCGCCCAGCCGCCCATACACGGCTTCGGCGTGTCCTCGTAGTAGTCGGGCAGCACCCAGAGGAGCTCCATCTTCGGGCCGATGCGCTCGCGCGCCGCGATCACGACCTGCTCCCCGTGCTCGAGCTGTTCGCGCGTCGGCATGAGCGCCTCGCGGTTCACCGCCGCCCAGCCCTGGTACTGCGAGTTCGCGAGCTCGACGCGCCGCGCGCCGAGCTCCTCGGCGAGCGCGATGATCTCCTCGATCCGGTCGAGGTTCTTCCGGTGCAGGACGACGTTGATCGTGAGCGGAAAGCCGAGCTCGCGCGCGAGGTGAGCCGCTTCGATCTTCTTGGCGAACGACTTCGTGCCGGCGATGTGGTCGGAGCTCACCGGGTCGCTGTCCTGGATCGAGATCTGGACGTTGTCGAGGCCCGCCTCCTTCAGCGCCTCCGCGCGCGTGCGCGTGAACGGCGTCCCGGCTGTGATCAGGTTGCTGTAGAGGCCCGCCTCCTTCGCGACGCGCGTCAGCTCCTCGGCGTCCTTCCGCACGAGCGGCTCGCCGCCCGTGAGCGCGAGCTGCAGCACGCCGAGCTCGCCCGCCTCGCGGAAGACGCGCGACCAGTCCTCGGTCGAGAGCTCGTCGGCGTACTTCGCGTCGCCGATCGTCATCGGGTTCGAGCAGTACGGGCAGTGCAGCGGGCACTTGTACGACAGCTCCGCGATGAGGAGCAGCGGGTTACTGACTGACATCCGCCACCATCCCGCGGTTCGCGAGGTCGAGCAGCAGGTTCTCGACGTCGGCGAGGACGTCGGCGCCGCCGAAGCGCTGCGAGAGCTCCGCCGCGATGTCCTCGACGGTGCGCCTGCCGTCGCAGAGCTCGAGCACCGACGCAGCCGTCGGGTTGAGCCCGATCGCGCCCTCCGGGAAGAGCAGGACGTGCCGCTCGCGCACCTTGTCCCAGTGCAGACGGAAGCCGTTCGGCAGCACGGGCACCTCGAGGCGAAGCGATTCCGTCACGGCCGCGTGTCCCCGAGCTCGATCGCGTCGAGCTGCACCCACAACATGTCGAGCTTGAAGTTGAGCGCGTCGATGCAGCGCTGCTGCGACTCCCACGTTCGGCAGCGGTCGACGACGAGGTCGAGTGCGTACTGGGCATCGCGCGGCGCGAGCCTGAGGCGCGCGCGGAAGTAATCGAGCCCTGCCGGGTCGATCCACGGGTAGTGCTTCTCCATCCCCTCGAGGCGCACCCTGATCGCCTTCGGCCCGAAGAGCTCGGTCAGCGACGAGGCGACGGCCTCGATCCACGGCTTCTCGCGGCAGAAGGTGAGGTACGCCTCGCACGCGTAGCGCACCGCGGGCAGGACGAGCCGCTCGCTCGCCATCGTCTCGCGGTCGACGCCGAGCGCCTCGCCGAGCACGAACCACGACTCGATGCCGCCGCGGTTCGTGTCGTCGCCGTCGTGGTCGTAGATGCGCGAGATCCAGGCGCGGCGCACGTCGCGCTCGGGGCAGTTCGAGAGGATCGCGGCGTCCTTGCGCGGGATGATGACCTGGTACATGTAGCGATTCGCGACCCAGCGCTGGAGCTCGTCGCGCGTGAGCTCGCCGGCGTCCATGCGCACGTGGAACGGATGCAGGCTGTGGTAGCGGTCGCCCTGCGCGCGCAGCGCGTCGGCGAACTCGTCGGGAGCCCAGGGCGTCTGCTCCGGCGCCGTGTCGAGCGTGCTCGTCACAGCCGCACCTCCATCCCGTCGTGCGCGACCTCGACGCCACGCGAGGTCACGATCGCGCGCTCCTCGGAGTCGTCGAGCAGAATCGGGTTCGTGTTGTTCACGTGTACGAGGATCGCCTTGCCGGGAAGCTCTTCGAGCAGTTTCAGCGTGCCGGTCGGACCGGCAAGCGGCTGGTGGCCCATTGCGTATGCGTCGCGCGCGGCGAGCCCCATCGAGACGAGCTCGTCCGCAGTCCAGAACGTGCCGTCGACGGCGACGTAGTCGCTCGCGCGGAATCGTGCTGCGATGTCGTCGTCGACCGCCTCGAGCGCGGGCGCGTACGTCAGGACGCCGCCGGTCTCGCGGTCGCGGATCGTGAGCCCGGTCGCCGTGATGCCGTGCCCGTCGCCGTTCATGTACAGCGGCGGGTCGCCGCCCGTCGCGAAGGCTTCGAGCTCGAGGACTCCGTCGAGCACGACCTGCTCGCCGGGGTCGACCCGCGTCCACTCGACGCCGCAATAGCTCTCGAGCATCGTCAGAACCGGGTAGTGGTCGGTGAGCGCGTGCCGCACCGCCTCGCTCGACCAGATGCGCAGCGGCACGCTCGACTCGCGCAGGAGGAGCAGGCCCGCGGTGTGGTCGATCTCGGCGTCGGTGAGGACGATGCCCGCGACGGGCGTCGTGCGCAGCGCAGTGCCGCGCTCCTGCGGCAAGTCGGCGAGCTGCTGGCGCAGGTCGGGGGACGCGTTGATCAGGTACCACGGTCCGTGCTCGGCGCGGACCGCGATCGACGATTGCGTGCGCGGCTGCGCGCGGTTGTGTCCGTTGCGCGCGGCGGCGCAGACACGGCAGTTGCAGTTCCACTGCGGAAAGCCGCCCCCCGCGGCGGAACCGAGGACCCTCACGACCACGGGCTACCTACGAGATGAGCGGGAAGCGCGGCGTCCCGGTCGCTTCCGCGTCCGAGACGGCCGCGCAACACCGGCTGCTACCTGTGATACCGGTAGCAGGTGACCTCAGACGAGAGCTCGATGATCTCGAACTCCGGCTTGATCCACTCCATGGAAGCCTCCCCAGTTGGGATATGGATGGACGTGCAGGTTGAACAGTAAAAGCCCGCAGCGGGAGTGTCAAGTGTTATACGGAAGTAGCAGAATTTCCACGATCTGAGGAGGGACGCCGTGCTGGTCGAAATCCAGGGCTCTGCAGCGGAAACGGTCAGCGCCGACCTCCTCGCCGTGCCCGTGCGGGCAGGCGGGCCGCCGCTCGTCGCGGGGCTCGCGGAGCTGGTCGAGCGGGACGCGAAGACCGAGGCCGGCGCGTCGCTCGTCGTCTACGGCGACGGCGTCGCGGCCCGCCGGGTCGCGCTCGTCGGCGTCGGGGAGGGGCGTCCCGACGAGCTGCGGACCGCGGCAGCCGTGGCAGTGCGTGCGGCGGGTGGCGGCACCGTCGCCTGGGCCTTCGACCCCGGGCTCCCCGCGTGGCAGGTCGAGGCCGTCGTCGAGGGGGCGATCCTCGGCGGTTACGACCCGGGCCGCTGGAAGACGAGCGGCCGCGCCTCCGTCGAGCGCTTCGTCGTCGCGGGCGCGCCGACGGACTCTGCGGACGCGGCGGCACGGGCCGCGACCGTCGCGCGCTGGACGAACCGCGCGCGCGAGCTCGTCGACACGCCGCCGAACGAGCTCACGCCTTCCGGTCTCGCCGCCGCGGCGGGCGACCTGCTCTCACCGCTCGGCGTTCGCGTCGAGTCGCTCGGCCCGGAGGAGATCCTCGGGCTCGGCATGGGCGGGCTCGCAGCGGTCGGCGGCGGCAGCGCGAACGAGCCGCGACTCGTCGTCCTTCGCTACGGCGAGGGAACGCCTGCGCTCGGCCTCGTCGGCAAGTCGATCACGTTCGACTCCGGCGGCTACTTCCTGAAGCAGCAGGCCGACATCGTGCGGCAGAAGGCCGACATGGGAGGCGGCGCCGCCGTCGTCGGGGCGATCGGCGCGATCGCGGAGCTCGGCCTCGGCATCGACGTGATCGGCGTTCTGCCTGCGGCGGAGAACATGCTCGGCGGCGCGGCGTTCCGTCCCGGGGACATCCTGCGCACGGCCGCGGGACTCACGGTCGAGGTGACGAATCCCGACGCGGAGGGACGCATCGTGATGGCTGATGCGCTCTGGTACGCGCGGCGCGAAGGCGCGCGGCGGCTCGTCGACGTCGCGACGCTGACGGGAGCGATGCGCGCCGCGATGGGCGACATGTACCTCGGCGTCTTCGCGAACGACGACGACTGGCGCGACCAGATCGTCGACGCGGGGAACGCGAGCGGCGACCACGCATGGCCGTGGCCGCTGCC
>JAFAHG010000235.1 GCA_019237315.1 Actinomycetota bacterium | reverse complement strand
CATCCGTTCGAGTGCGTTCCGCTTGTAGGAGGCGAACTCACCGCGCTCGATCGCATCGCGCGCGCGGCGGGCCAGCTCCAGGACGAAGCGTAGATTGTGGAGCGTCAGCAGGCGATGCCCGAGGAGCTCGCTCTGGTTGACGAGGTGCCGGAGGTACGCACGCGTGAAGCGGGTGCAGGCCGGACAGTCGCACCCTTCTTCGAGCGGGCGCTGGTCGCGTGTGTAGCGGGCGTTGCGCAGGTTGACGCGGCCCTCCGCGGTCATCGCGCTGCCGGTGCGCGCGGTGCGGGTCGGGAGGACGCAGTCGAACATGTCGACACCCGCTTCGATCACCTCGAGGATCCCCTCGAGGTCGCCGATGCCCATGAAGTAGCGCGGCTTGTCGGCAGGCATGAGCGCAGCGGCGGCGTCGGTCGCCTCGAACATCGCGGCGCGCTCCTCGCCGATCGCGAGGCCGCCGATCGCGTTGCCGTCGAAGTCGAGCTCCGCGATCTCCTCGGTGCTGCGGCGACGAAGCTCGGCGTCGAGACCGCCCTGCGTGATCCCGAAGCGGAGCTGTCCGTCGGCGCGCGGCGCGTGGCGCTGGCGCCGCGCCCACTCGGTCGTGCGGCGCACGGCATCCTCGAGGTCGCGGCGTGAGACTCCGGGCGGCGGCACGTGGTCGAAGCACATCGCGATGTCGCTTCCGAGGTTGCGCTGGATCTCTGCCGAGAGCTCGGGCGTGAAGCGCGATGCCGCGCCGTCGTACACGTTGCGGAACGTGACGCCGTCGTCGTCGACGGCGAGCAGGGTGTCGCGGAGGCTGAAAACCTGGAACCCGCCGGAGTCGGTGAGGATCGGGTGCGGCCACGCCATGAAGCGGTGCAGCCCGCCGAGCTCCGCGACGAGCTCGTCGCCCGGCCGGAAGTGCAGGTGGTACGAGTTGCCGAGGACGATCTGCGCGCCGAGCTCCTCGAGCTCGTGCGGGTCGACGCTCTTCACCGTGGCCTTCGTCCCCACGGGCATGAAGACCGGCGTCCGCACCTCCCCGTGCGCCGTCCGCAAGACGCCGGCGCGCGCAGCCCCGTCCCGGGCAGTCACGTCGAAAGCGCGGTGCCAGGCACCGTCACCGGCGTGTGACGAAGCGTCCACAGCGACCGGTCCTAGCAGGCTTTCTCCGAGGCGGAGACGGTGCCAGGCACCTCTAGAGGAGCAGCGTCGCGTCGCCGAAGGAGTAGAAGCGGTAGCGCTCGGTCACGGCGAGACGGTAGAGGCGGCGCGTCTCCTCGACGCCGGCGAACGCCATCACGAGCGCGAGGAGCGTCGAACGCGGCAGGTGGAAGTTCGTCAGCAGAGCGTCGACGCGGCGGAACTCGAAGCCCGGCGTGATGAAGAGCTCCGTGCGGCCGGAGAGCGGGGCGCCGCGCGCAAGCGTCTCGAGGACGCGCGTCGTCGTCGTCCCAACCGCCAGGACACGCTGCGCGGCCCGGATCCGCTCCCACGCCTCCGCCGACACCTCGTAGCGCTCGCCGTGCAGGTGGTGCTCTGCGAGGTCGTCGACGGCGAGCGGCCGGAACGTGTCGAGCCCGACGTGCAGCGTCACGCGCTCGACGTCGAACCGCGCGAGCAGCTCCGGCGTGAAGTGAAGGCCCGCCGTGGGCGCCGCCGCGGACCCTGACTCGCGCGCATAGACCGTCTGGTAGCGCTCGGGCTCGCGCAACGGCTCGGTGATGTACGGCGGAAGCGGCGTCTCGCCGTCGGGCTCGCCCGCGAGGCGCACACGCCAGCGTCCCTCGCCGAGCGACTCGAGGAGCTCGACCGGCCCGTACCGCCGTCCCGCCCGCAGCCGCCGCGACGGCCGCGCGAGCGCCTCCCACTCGTCGCCCGCGAGCCGCTCGAGCAGCAGCACCTCGCCGCGCGGCTCGTCGATCCGGATGCGTGCGGGCACCACTCGCGTGTCGTTCACGACGACGAGCGTCTCCGGCGGAACCACGTCCGCGAGCTCGCGGAAGACGCAGTGACGCACCTCGCCCGACGCACGCGAGTACACGAGGAGCCGCGACTCGTCGCGCCGCGACGCCGGATGCTGCGCGATCAGCTCCGGCGGCAGGTCGTAGTCGAGCTCGTCCGTGCGCACCCGTTGATTCTGTCCGCCGAGCGCGGTACGGTCGGAACGTGGACGAGCGCTACTCGCTTCCGCCCGACGTCGCCGCCGCGCTCGACCGTGCCCGCCTCCAGGTCGAGGCGCTCGCCGTCACCGCGGACGAGCTCCAGGTCGTCCTCCCGGACGCCGTCGGCAGCGCGCTGCGCGACGGGCTACGTGAGGAAGCGGCGCCCATCTCGCGGCGGCTCGCAGAGGTCAAGGGCCTCGCGAACCAGACGATCCGGCGCCTCGAGCGCCTCGAAACCGACCTCCTCGCCGAGCGGCATGCGCGGGTCGACGACCTCTCGCTCCTCGTCGACCTGATCACGAGCCAGTGGCGCGGGCTGAACGAGCGCCTCGACCGGATCGAGCAGGCGCTCGAGCCGCGGGCGCAGGTCGTCCCGCTGCGCCCCGCCGACGCGGGCTAGCTCGTAGGCGACGCTCGTCGGCGCCGCATAAGAGGTCGCGCGGCTCACCCGCGCGACCGAATGCTTACGCCGCTGCGGCCAGGTGCCGCGAACGAAGCTCGAGCAGGGCGACGAGATCGAAGGTCGCGACGAACGGATCCGACACGACCTCGCCGGTCGCGACGGAGATCGCCGCCGACGGCTCGCCGTCGGTCGCCGCGAGGAGGAACGGCCCCGCGGGAAGCGCCCGCGACGACAGCGCGGCCAGCCGACGAAGCGTCCGCTCGTCGCCGTCCTCGGCCCAGCGGATCTCGATCTTCTGCCTTCCTGCCACTCTCTCTGCAAGGGTCATGCTCCCAGGATGCCGGAGTCGACCGATCAGAGCAACGACTGATACTGTCCAGAGTGATCATGGAATCTGATCAGTGGCTCGGCGTCGAAGTCCGGCATCTCGCCGCCCTCGCCGCGATCGTCGAGGAGGGCAGCTTCGGCCGGGCCGCCGCGCGCCTCGGCTACACCCAGTCAGCGATCAGCCAGCAGATCGCGACGCTCGAGCGGATCGTCGGCGAGCGCCTGCTCGACCGGCCGCGCGGCAAGCGCACCGTCCGCGCCACCGAGGCCGGCGAGCTCCTCGTGCGACACGGCAACGCGATCGTCGCCCGCCTCCGCGCCGCGCAGGCCGACATCGAGGCGCTCGCCCACGGCGAGGGCAGCCGCCTGCGCGTCGGCACCTTCCAGTCGACCGGGGCACGCGTCCTCCCGGAGCTGATGCGCCGGTTCGGCGGCGAGTGGCCGAGCGTCGACGTGCGCCTCACCGAGTTCGCCGACGACGCCGTCCTGCTCGAGATGCTGGAGCGCGGCGAGCTCGACGTCGCCTTCGCGCAGCTCCCGCTCGACGATCGCCCCCTGCTCGACGTCCAGCCCCTCCTCGTCGACCCCTACGTCCTCGTGATCCCCGCCGACGAGGAGGCACCCGCCGAGCCGCTCTCGATCAAGAAGCTCGACGGCCAGAAGCTGATCGGCTTCCGCACCTGCCGCAGCCAGCCGATGGCCGAGGAGCAGCTCGAGCAGCGCGGCGTCTGCGCGGACATCGTGTTCCGCTCGGACGACAACGGCACCGTCCAGGCGATGGTCGGGGCCGGCGTCGGCTGGGCGCTCGTGCCGCGCCTCGCCGTCGACGAGGACGACCCGCGCGTGCAGGTGCTCGACGTGCGCGACGTCGACCCGCGTCGCATCGGACTCGCGTGGCACCGCGACCGCCATCGCACCGCGCCCGCACGCCGCTTCGTCGAGCTCGCGGTCGAGCTCTGCTCGCCGCTCCGCGCAGCCGCCTAGGAGGTCTTGGCGAAACGTGGCTCGTCGATGGGGCGCGTCGGCCGGCGCGAGCCAAGGACGCAGGGAGCGTCGATAGCCGAAGCTATCGACGCGACTGAGGACGCAGGATCGCGGCGTCCCGACGCGTTCCAGCGACTCAGCTTCGTTTCGCCAAGGCCTCCTACTAGGCCGCGGGCAGGACGAGCTCGAACCGCGAGCCCCGCCCCACCTCCGATTCGAGGCCGATCCGGCCCCCGAGCGCCGCCGACAGCTCCTTCGCGATCGTGAGACCGAGCCCGGTACCGCCTGCGCCCTCGGACACGAACGGACGGAACAGCCGATCGCGCTTCTCGGCCGGGATGCCGGGCCCCGTGTCCTCGACCGACACCGTGATCGTCCCGTTCGTCTGCGCGAGCGCAAGGGAAATGCGTCCGCCGTCCGGCGTCGCGTGGAAGGCGTTCGAGAGCAGGTTGTCGACGATCTGCAGCACGCGGTCGCCGTCCGACACGATCACCGGCCGCGCGCTCACCTCGACGCGGTAGTCGATCGAGCGGCGACGCGCCTCCTCGGTGAACGTCTCGTATGCGCGCGTGAGGAGCTGCTCCATGTCGACCTCCTCGTGCATCACGGTGAAGCGGTGCGCGTCGAGCTTCGCGAGGTCGAGGATGTCGCCGACGAGCCGCTCGAGCCGCTGCGCTTCCGCCTCGACGATCTCGAGCGACTGCTCGCGCTGCGCGGAATCCTCGACGACGCCTTCGCGCAGCGCGGAGATGTGTCCCCGGATCGCGGTGAGCGGCGTGCGCAGTTCGTGCGACACCGACATCAGGAAGTTCCGCTCGCGCACCTCCGCCTCCGCGAGCCGCGCGGTCATCTCGCCGAAGCGTTCCGAGAGGTGGCCGATCTCGCCCGCACCGCGCGCGGACAGCTCGACCGCGTAGTTCCCGCCGGCGACCTCGTCGGCCGCGTCGGCGAGCTTCACGACCGGCGTCACGACGCGCCACGAGAGGTACCAGCCGAGGATCCCCGCGACCACGAGCCCGAACGCTCCCGCAAGCGCGAGCCGCTTGACCAACGCGAGCACGCTGTGGCTCACGTCCGTCTTCTGCTTCGCGACGACGATCGCGCCGATCGGCCGCTTGCCGAGGAACACGGGGTTCGCCACGGCAAGGTAGGTCGCGTGCAGCGACGGCGGCGTGAACTCGAACGACAGCGTCTTCCCCGACGTCCACTGGATGCGGCTGAGGTTGAGCGGCCGCAGGCCCGACTTCTCGCCGGGGAACGGGCTCACCGGGCCGTCCCAGTAGATCCGCGTGTTCGTCGCGCGCTCGAGGCTCTTCCCCGCGAACGTCGGCGCGCGGCGCGACTGGTTCTTGAACGACGTATTGAAGTCCTGGTTGATGGCGCTCGAGTAGAGCTGCGCGATGCCGTCCGCCTCGCGGCGCAGGTCCGTCTCGGTCTGGTCGTGCGCGAGCGACCCGAAGAGCTGGATGGCGATCGCCGTCGTGACGAGCGCGGCGACGAGGATGCCGCCGAGGAAGATCAGCGGCAGGCGGACACGGAGCGACGAGAACACGCCGCTGAAACGTTACGCCGCTGCCGGGTCCTTCTGGGGCTCGCGCGCCGGCGAGACCTTGTAGCCGACGCCCCAGACCGTGACGATCGGCGAGGCGTCGCCGAGCTTGCGGCGGAGCTGGCGGACGTGGACGTCGACGGTGCGCGTGTCCCCGGCGAACGTGTAGCCCCACACCCGCTCGAGGAGCTGGTCGCGCGTGAGGACGAGACCACGGTGGTCGAGCAGCTCCCAGAGGAGGTCGAACTCCTTCGGCGCGAGCTGGATCTCCTCGTCGCCGACGTGCACCTCGTGACGCCCGGCGTCGACGCGCAGGTCGCCGTGCACGATGACCTCGCTCTCGCGCGCATGGCGCTCCGGGGCCGCGCGGCGCAGGATCGACTTGATGCGCGCGACGAGCTCGCGCGGGTTGAACGGCTTCGTCAGGTAGTCGTCGGCTCCGACCTCGAGCCCGATGATCTTGTCGATGTCCTCGTCGCGCGCGGTCAGCATGAGCACCGGCACGTCGGACGACTGGCGGATGCGCTTGCAGACCTCGATCCCGTCGATGTCGGGGAGCATCAGGTCGAGCACGATCAGCGCCGGCTTCTCGGCCGCCGCGAGCGCGAGTGCATCCTTGCCGTTCGACGCGGTCTTCACCGCGTAGCCGGCGTTCTTCAGGTACAGCGAGACGAACGATGCGATCGAGTTCTCGTCTTCGACGACGAGGATCGTCGTGATCGGGCTCGCCATCAGCCTCTGCCCCTCCCGTGGCCGAGCGAGAGGCCGGGCGCGGCCGGTGCCGGAGAAGCGGCGGCCACGGCAACCGGGGGCGCAGCGGTTGCTCCGAAGAACGCGCTCGTCCCGAAGGTCGTGAGGGGAAGCGGCTTGCCGCTGTTCACCGTGAGCGACCCGTCGTCGGCAGTGCCGAGGCCGACCGCGACGACCGTGCCGCGGCCGACGGCCGAGATGTCGATGCCGGTGCCGTCGATCCGGAGCGTGTAGGTCCCGTTCGAGAACAGGAACCGGAAGTCGGAGCCGGAGTACACGACGGCGCCGCCGACGATGCGCGACGCGGCGCCGCTGATCTGGGGCGCGTTCGTGTCCGCCGCGTTGTAGTCGAGCACCGTCAGGCTCCCCTGCTGGATGTGGCCGTAGATCAACCCGCTCCCGCGCAACATGATCACCCGCGCGCTGGCGCCGGAAACGACGAGGGAGCCGTCGCCGACGGCACGCCGCTCGGCATACGCGGCGGGAGCCGCGAGCCCAAGGACAAGCATGACCAGAATCAGTCGACGCATTGCCGAGAAAACTATGCCCAGCCCTCGTATGACCTGAATGACGGAAACGTAAGGACTTTGCGGAGTCCGGGCGGCCCCGCGCCGGTAGTGTGCCTCACGGGTGTGCCGGGAAGCCTGGTCGGCGCCGGTTTCCCATGGCCACGCCGCTTGCCATCGTCGTCTTCCTGGCCTCCGCCGCCGTCACCCTCGGCGCCGCGGCGTTCTTCGCCGACCGGCTCGACCACGTCGGCCCGCGACTCGGGCTACCGGAAGCCGTCGTCGGCCTCGTGACGGCGCTGGCGGCGGACGCGCCGGAGCTCTCGTCCGCGGTGGCGGCGCTCGCACGCGGCGAGAAGCAGGCGAGCCTCGGCGTCGTGCTGGGCTCGAACGTCTTCAACCTGGCGGCGATGGTCGGCCTGACCGCATTCGTCTGCGGCACCGTGCGGCTGCGACGCGACGCGCTCGCACTCGAAGGCGGCGTCGCGCTGCTGACGACGCTCGTCGCGGCGCTGCTGCTCGTCGGCGTCCTGCCCGCGTGGCTCGCGGTCCTCCTCTTCGCGGCAGTCCTCGTGCCGTATCTCCTCGCCGTCGGCCGGGCGTCCGACGGGCACGGGCGTGCGCGCCACGAGGGTCCGCTCTGGAAGCCGCTCGCGCAGATCGTGCCTGCCGTCGCGCTGATCGTCGTCGGGGCGACCGGGATGGTGCGCGCCGCGCTCGACCTCGCACATCGCTGGCACGTGTCGCAGACGATCGTCGGGATCTTCGTGCTCGCGGTCCTGACGAGCCTCCCGAACGCCTTCACCGCGGTGCGGCTCGGGCGCGCCGGACGCGGCGCCGCGCTCGTCACCGAGACGCTGGCGAGCAACACGATCAACCTCGCGGGCGGCGTGCTCCTGCCGGCCCTGGTCGTGGGACTCGCCGCGTCGACGAGACTCGTACAGGCGGACCTCGTCTGGGTCGGCGGGATGACCGTGGTCGCGATCGCGCTTCTCGCACCGCGCCGCGGCGTGTCCGCGCGCGGCGGCCTGCTTCTCGTCGCGCTGTACGCGGCGTTCGTCACGGTGCAGCTCGCGTACGGTTAGGCGACGCGGCGCACGGAGCCGCTGAGCCCGTTCGCGCGCACGCGCTCGTACCGTTCCGCGAGCGGCACCCACCCCGCGCGGATGACCTCCGGCTCGCAGACGACGCACACCGTCGCGTCGCGCCCCGCGTAGCGCCAGCGGCGATACCGCTCACCGGCGAGAAGGTTCCGCCGGCACATCTGGCACATCGCCATCAGCGCACCGTACGCACGGCGCCGGACGGACTACTCGTACGCGAAGAACCCTTCGCCCGTCTTGCGGCCGAGCGTTCCCGCGTCGCGCATGGCGACGAGACGCTGCGGCGGTGCGACGCGGTCCTCGCGCATCGCCTCGTACAGCACCTCGCTCGCGTGCACGTGCACGTCGATGCCGATCAGATCGAGCAGCGCACACGGGCCGAGCGGCCACCCCGCACCGAGTGTCATCGCGCGGTCGAGGTCCTCGGCGGAAACTCCCGCGTCGTCCAGCACGCGAACGCAGTCGTTGAGCAGCGGGATGAGGACGCGGTTGACGACGAAGCCGGGCGTGTCGCGGCAGCGCACCGGCGTGCGCCCGAGGCGCTCCGCGAACCCGACCGCAACCGCAACGGTCTCGTCGCTCGTGCGCTCTGCCTGCACGACTTCGACGAGCGGCATCAACGGCGCCGGGTTGAAGAAGTGGAGACCGACCGCACGCTCGGGCCGCGCGAGCTTCGCCGTGATCGCGCCGACGGAGAGCGCCGACGTGTTCGTCGCGAGGATCGCATCGTCGCGGCAGACCCGCTCGAGCTGCGCGAAGACGTCGCGCTTCAGCTCGAGCTCCTCGAAGACGGCTTCGACGACGAGGTCGCACGCGCCCAGGTCGCCGATGTCCGTGGTGAGCGCGAGCCGCTCGAGGGCCGCGTCTCGCACGTCTCCGGCGAGCTGTCCCTTCTCGACCTTGCGTCCGAGGAAGTGCACGATGCGCGCGCGCGCCGCCTCGCCGCGGACCGCATCGAGCTCGTGCGCCACGGTCGCGTAACCGGCCTCGATCGCGAGCTGCGCGATGCCGGTGCCCATCGTCCCGAGACCGACGACCCCGACTGTGCGTGGCTCCCGTCCCACCCGAAGCGACGACACTACACTCGGCGCGGTGGACGAGAGGCTGCTCGTTGGCGGCGAGTGGATCGAGACCGGCGAGTGGCTCGACGTCACGTCGCCGTACTCGCGCGACGTCGTCGGACGGGTCCCCAAAGCCGGTAGCGACGAGACCCGCCGCGCGCTCGACGCAGCGGAGGCGGCACTCGCGCAGCCGCTATCCGCACACCGCCGCGCGGAGATCCTCACCACAGCGGCGACCGCGCTCGCAGAACGACAGGAGGAAGCGGCGCGGATCATCTGCGCCGAAGCGGGGAAGCCGCTGAAGACCGCGCGCGTCGAGGCATCGCGCGCGGTCTCGACGTTCACCTTCGCGGCTGTCGTCGCGCGCACGCTCACCGGCGAGACGGTCCCGATGGACGCGTCCGCCGCCGGCGAGGGAAAGCTCGCGTTCACGTTGCGCGTCCCCGTCGGGATCGTCGGCGCGATCAGCCCGTTCAACTTCCCGCTCAACCTGGTCGCACACAAGGTCGCCCCGGCATTCGCGGCCGGCTGCCCCGTCGTACTGAAGCCGGCGTCGGCGACCCCGCTGTCGGCACTGTTCCTCGCGCACGTGCTCGCCGACGCCGGCCTGCCGGCGGGGTGGCTCAACGTCGTCGCGGGACCGTCTGCCGCCATCGGCGACGTGCTCGTCGAGGACGAGCGCGTCAAGGTGATCACGTTCACGGGCTCGGGCGACGTCGGCTGGGGTCTCGCGGCGCGCGCACCGCAGAAGCGCGTCCTGCTCGAGCTCGGGAACGCGACGCCGGTGATCGTCGACGAAAGCGCCGACCCGGCGGCAACGGCCGCGAAGCTCGCGCCGAACGCGTTCTCGTTCGCGGGCCAGAGCTGCATCTCGGTGCAGCGGATCTACGCGATCGGCTCGGCATACGACCCGCTCACCGAGCACCTCGTCGCCGAGACGGAGAAGCTGCGCGCCGGCGACCCTGCCGACGAGGCGACTGACGTCGGCCCGGTGATCGACGAGGAGTCGCGCGACCGCATCCTCGACTGGATCCGCAGCTCCGGCGGGCGCGTGCTGACCGGCGGGGAGGCGACCCCGGACGGCGTCATCCGCCCCACCGTGATCGCCGACCCGGCCCCCGACGCGAAGGTCGAGTGCGAGGAGGTCTTCGGCCCGGTCTGCACGATCTCGCGCGCAGAGTCCCTGGACGAGGCGGTCGAGCGCGCGAACGGGACGCGCTACGGCCTCCAGGCAGCGATCTTCACCGCCGACGTCCGGCGGGCCCTCGAGGCCTGCCGGAGGCTCGATTTCGGGGGCGTCCTCGTGAACGAGGCGCCGACCTTCCGGGCCGACCAGATGCCGTACGGAGGGACGAAATCCTCAGGAAACACCAAGGAAGGACCCCAGTGGGCGGTGCGCGAACTCACCGAGGAGCGGCTGGTCGTCCTGTCGCTCTGACAACCGAACCCCCACCCGAATCCATACAGAAGACGCCCTAAAATTCCGGAACCCATGGCTCCATTTACCCGGTGGCAACCTGCGGCCTCCGCCGGACCCGAGTTCGAGGGCGCCCCGAGGCGTCCCCACGCGGGCCTGCTCAGGCGAGAACGACGCGACCTCCTCGAGGTCCGCGAGGGTGAGCTGCGCAAGCTCGGGAGCCTGATGGTGGAGATGTACAAGCGGAACGACTACCGCGACCGGCTCCTCGCCGACGTCTGCGCCCAGGTGCTCGGAATCGACGAGCGGCTGGCGGAGATCGACGCACTGCTCGGCGACCGGCGCGAGCGCGCCACCTGCGAGTGCGGGAGCCCGCTCCTCCCCGGAGCGCACTTCTGCCCGAACTGCGGGCGCGGCCTGAACGGCACGGCCGGCCGGCCCGATCCTGGGCGCAGCCGGGAGGGGTAATCGTTGCCCGGCCGCCGCGAGGCGCGCGAGGCCGCGATCGCGAGCACCGAGGAGGCCTGCCCCCGTTGCGGCACGTCGCGCGCGCCGGAGCAGGAGTACTGCCTCAACTGCGGGCTGCGCCTCCCCTCCGTCACCGGGCCGACCGCGTCGTTCCGGCGCGGCTGGATCCGGCGCTTCGGCTGGTATCCGGGTGACTGGGTCCTCAGCGCCGCGCTGACCCTGCTCGTTGCCCTGGCGGGCGCCGGGGTTGCGATCACCCTGTCTGGCACCCGCGGCCACGCCGGCACGACGCTCGTCGCGACGACCTCCCTGCAACCGACCACGACGACCGCGACGACGACCACGACGAAGCTCCCGGTCCCGCCGGAGCCGACCACGACGACCACGCCGAAGACCACGACGACCACGCCGAAGACCACAACCACGCCGAAGACCACGACCACGTCGACGACGACCACGTCGAAAACGACCACGACGACGACGACCACCACCCCGACCACCACCACCCCGACCACCACCACCCCACCGCCCACGACCACGACGACGCCCGTCGCCAACAGCCAGTCCGACTGGCCGAGCGGGGAGAGCGGCTGGACCGACGTGCTCGGCTCGTATCCGGTGAGCGGCGGGCGCGCCGCGGCCGCCGCCGTCGCAGCGCGGGCGGCCGAGAAGGGTCTGCCGCAGGTCGGCGTTCTCGACTCCGACGCCCACCGGAGCCTCCACGCCGGGTACTACGTCGTCTTCAGCGGCGTGTACGGCACGCAGGCCGCAGCGGCCTCCGCACTCGGCCAGGCGCGCGCCGCAGGTTTCGGGGCGGCCTACCCGCGGGAAATCAGCGGCTGACCTCCGCACGCGCCGGTTTACAAACAGGGCAACACTTGTAACACGGCCCCGCGCAATGTAGGCTCGCGTCTGCACGGGGGCTGGAGCGGCACTTACGGCTTCTTAACAGCGGTTTTGGCATAGTTCGGGGGGAGCGGGAGATGGCTGTGGACGAGCGGATCCTTCATATTCAGCACTGCATGTACCAGTACTCACGAGCGATCTACCGCTCGATCAAGGATCTGATCGACCCGTACGTCGACAGCCCGACGCAGCTCGAGTACCGCCGCGAGGTGCTCGCCGCGTGCGAGGGGACGATGGAGCGTCTCGCAGCGGACCCGCACTACTTCGCGAAGCCGGACCGCGCGCTCTTCCAGGACATCCGTCGCTATTTCCCGATCACCGCACAGGCGCAGGTCGCGTGGGCGGTGACCGAGGGTGTCGGTGCTGCGGTCGAGTTCATCGAGGAGCAGATCGAAGCCGGAACGTTCGAAGGCGGCGTCGCACGCTGTCACGCGACGACGCGCAAGGGCAAGCCGTGCCAGCGCACGCCGCTGCCGGACCGCGACTACTGCCCGTCGCACCAGCACCTCGAACGCTCGTCGTCGCGCGTCGCTGCGTAGCTCACCCGAGGCCGAGCGGATAAGCTCGGGCCGGTGAGCCACGACACCGACAAGCTGATTCGTCAGCTCTCGCTCGTGGCGTTCCTGATGGCCGAACGGCGTCCGTTGACGGCGCGCGACATCAAGTCGAACGTCGAGGGCTACCAGGAGATGAGCGACGAGGCGTTCGCGCGCCGCTTCTACTCGGACCGAGCGGAGCTCGTCGGACTCGGTGTTCCGCTCGACTCGCAGCGCGACGAGTTCACCGGCGAAGAGCTCTACACGCTGCGCAGCGAGCGGTACTTCCTCCCCGCGCTCGACCTCGACGACGACGAGCTTGCTGCGCTGCAGACCTGTCTGTACCTCCTCGAAGGTCGCTTCGCGTACGCGGAACCGTTGCGTCTCGCATTGCAGAACCTCGCGCTCGGTCGCGCCTCCGGCGCGCTCGACGACGCGCCGACCGAGAACGCCGTGCGCGTCGAGGTGCGCGACCCCGACTACTCGCCCGAGCTGCAGGGGCGTCTCGGCCGCCTCGAAGGGGCGATCTCGAAGCAGCGAACGGTCAAGTTCCGCTACTGGTCGATCGCACGCGACGAGGAACGCGAGCGCACGCTCAACCCTTACGCGCTGCTCCCCGAGAACGGCACCTGGTACGTGATCGGCGAGGACCAGGACGACGGTGTCCGCAAGAGCTTCCGCGTGTCGCGCATCCGCTCCGACATCCGCTACGCGTCGCGGCGCGAGCGCGACTTCCGCGTGCCCGCCGACTTCGACGTCGAGGAATTCCGCGGACGTGCGGAGTGGCAGTTCGGCGAGATCCAGGGCGACGCGCGGATCGAGGTGGCGCCCGACACCGGTTGGTGGGTCCAGCGCGTCTACGCCGGGCCCCGCAACCGCGTCGACGGCGAGGTCTTCGTCACCGAGTACGCATCCCTCCCGCTCCTCGCGCGCTGGATCCTGCGGCAGGACGGCCGCGCTGTTCCGCTCGAGCCGCCCGCGCTGCGCCGCCTCGTCCTCGCGGGCGCCCGCGCGGCGCGGACCGCGCACGAAGGAGCCCCGCCGACCCCGGCGGCGCCGGCCCGCCGCACGCGTCACGAGCCGCTCGCCGAACGGAGTGCCGGGCCGGTCGCCCCGGAGCGGTTCGGCGTCCTCCAGTCCCTGCTCGCCTACCTCCTCGCGGCCTGCGGCGAAGACCGCGAGGGCGTCATCAAGGCGTCCGAGATCGTCGAGCGCTTCTCGATCCCGGCCGACCAGCTCGAGGAGCATCTGTCGCTCCTCAACCTCGTCAACTTCGGCGGCGGCTGCTACGCGGTGTACGCGGAGCTCCAGGGCGACGAGGTGCACGTCGACAAGGAGCTCTTCGGCGACACGTTCCGGCGGCCGCCACGTCTGACGCCCCTCGAAGCGCGCGCGATCCGCCTCGCGCTCGAGTTCGTCGGGCCGATGGTCTCGGCCGGCTCGCACTCCCCGCTCGAGCGCGTCCGCGCGAAGCTCGAAGAGACGTTCGGCGCGTTCGATCTCGCGCAGACGCCGGAGCCGCACGCGGGTGCCGAAGAGGATCTCGTCGGGACGCTCACACGCGCGATCGGCTCGCAGCGTCTCGTCGAGCTCGAATACCTGAAGCCGGATTCGAGCGAGGTCGAGACGCGCACGGTCGAGCCGTACTCGATCGAGCGGCGGCTTCCGCACTGGTACGTGCACACGTGGGACGTCGACCGCGACCAGCCGCGCAGCTACCGGCTCGACCGCATGCGCAACGCGAAGCAGCTGCGCAAGGGGTTCACGCCGCGCACCGGCTTCGACCCGCACGAGCTCGGGCATGCGACGTCCGCGCGCGTCTGGTACTCGCCGGAGGTCGCACGCTGGGAGGTCGAGAAGGGCGCAACGCCGCTCGCGGACAAATCGGCGGTGGCGGAACGCGCCGTCGGCAGCGCGGAGTGGCTCGTCGGCGAGGTGCTTTCGTTCCGCGGCGAGGCCGTCGTCCTCGAGCCGCCCGAGCTACGCAAGCGCGTCGCGGAGCGCGCACGCGAGCTCACGCGTCTCCTGCAGGGCGCTACCCCGCAGGCAGCCTCAAGGTGAACGTCGAGCCGCGGCCCGGCTCGGAGTCGACCTCGAGCGCGCCGCCGTGCGCCTCGGCGATCGACCGCGCGATGTAGAGGCCGAGGCCGGTACCCGGCTTCGACATCGTCGTCCGCACGCGTCCGAACTTCTCGAAGATGAGCCGCTGGTCCCGGGTCTCGATCCCGCTCCCGCGGTCGACGACGTCGACGACCACGGCGCCGTTCAGCGAAGCCGCACGCACCTCGACCGTCGTCCCCTCGGGCGAGTACTTGATCGCGTTGTCGAGCAGGTTGGCGAGCACCTGACGGAGACGCGAGGCGTCGCCGCGCACGCGCGGGAGATCCGAGTCCACGTGCGCGACGAGGGTGACCGCCGCCTGCGCCGTCCCGGCCGTCGTGACCGCGTCGCCGACGAGCGCACCGACGTCGACCGAGTCAAAGCTGTAGGGGAACGTTCCCGCGTCGATACGCGACGTGTCGAGCACGTCACCGACGAGCGTCGCCAGGCGGCCGGTCTCGTCCGCGATCAGCGCGAGGAACGATTCGCGCTGCGTGGGGCTCAGATCCGGCCAGCGCGCCTGGAGCGTGCGGGCGGCCCCGATGACCGCGGACATCGGACTCCGCAGCTCGTGCGAGACGAGCGACACGAAGTCCGCGCGCAGGGTCGACAGACGGCGCAGCTCCTCGACCGTCTGCCGCTCCGACTCGTATGCGTTGATGTTCTGCGCCGCGCTCGCGACGAGCCGGCCGAGCAGCGCGATCAGCTCGATATCGGACGAGTCGAACGCGTCGCGTTCACGCCGGACGACCGAGAGCATCCCGATCGTCCGCGCACCTGCGACGAGCGGCGCGGCGAGCCGGCTACCGAGCCCGAGCTCCACGAATTCCGCCTCCTCCGGGTAGGCGTTCGGGTCGAGCGAGGGCCGGTACACGGGCTGGTTCGAGGTGAGGACGTCCTCGAGCAGCGTCCCCGCGAGCGATGACTCTGACCCCGTCGGGAAGATCTCCTCGGCTCCTTCCCCCGCTGCGGCCATGACGCGCGCGATGCCCTCGTCGGCGAGGACGATCGCGACGCGGTCGAACGGAAGCAGGCCGCGCAGCTCGCGGATGAACGCGCCGAACGCTCCGGACAGCTCGAGCGACGAGCCGAGGGCGCGCGCGCAGCGGTTCGCGGCGTCGAGCAGGTCCGCGCGCCGCCCGAGCTCGTCGCGCAGGCCTTCCGCCTCCTCCGCGCGGATTCGTACCCGCTCACTCTCGCCGGCGAGACGGTCGACGAGCCAGCCGATGATCATCACGACGAGAAGCTCGAGCCCGAC
>JAFAHG010000064.1 GCA_019237315.1 Actinomycetota bacterium | reverse complement strand
CGCAGCGGCGTCGTCATCACGGCCATCCAGGGCCGCGACTACGCCCGGATCTACATGAAGGAGCTCGACCGCGGGAAGGCCTCGGTCGCCCTCTCCCCGGAGGAGCAGGAGGCGGTCGAACGGGCCATGGGGCGCTAGCCCCTCCGTGGGCTACATTTCGGGCAGCGTGCAGCAGGTACTGGTCCTGAACGCCAGCTACGAGCCGTTGAACGTCTGCTCGCTGCGCCGCGCGCACGTGCTCGTCTTCAAGGGGAAGGCGGAGGTGGTCGAAGAGCTCGACCGACCACTCTGCTCGGCCACGTCCGTGTACCCGTGGCCACACGTGATCCGGCTCGTGAACTACGTTCGGGTTCCCCGGCTTGTGCAGCGGAAGATCTCGCGCCGTGCGCTCTTCGCGCGTGACGGCTGGCGCTGCGTCTACTGCGGCACCACGACCGGCCGCCTCACACTCGACCACGTGATCCCGCGCTCGCGCGGCGGGGGGTCCGTGTGGGAGAACGTCGTCACATCGTGCGCACCGTGCAACCTGCGCAAGGGCAACCGCCTGCTCGACGAGGTGCACATGGAGCTGCGCATCCCGCCGCGGCCGCCCGCGCCGGTGCTCTTCATCCGCCTCGCGACGCCGAAGATCCCGCAGCGCTGGGAGCGCTACCTCGGCGCGTACGCGCAGGCCGCCGCCTAGAGGCTTGATGTGAAACTGGGCCGTGCTGCGGCCGCGTCAGACGCGGCGCCGGCCAGCGGCCGCTCGCGCGGCCGCTTTCACCGCGTCCGCCCGGCCGTCGTAGCGCTGCTACGCCGCCCGATCGGCCGCGGCGCCCGGCTTGGTCTGCCGCACCCGCAGCGGCGGCCAACTTTCACATCAACCCTCTAGACCTCCCGTTCGGTCGGGAGCTCGGGGTGCCGCTCCCACTCCGACCACGACCCGGGGTAGAGCTTGCCCTCGCGGCCCGCGAGGTGCAGGCGGTGCAGGACGACGCATGCCGTGACGCCGGAGCCGCAGTAGGCCACGAGCTCGCCGTCGGGGAGGTCCGGGGCCGGCTCGTTCCACGGAGCGTTGACCGCGCCGGGGATGCGGCCCGGAACGCGGTCGACGGCGTTCGGCTCGCCGCGGTAGCGCGCCGGGAGGCGCGCGTCGACGAGAACGAGCCCGTCGCGGCGTTCGCGCAGCTCCGCGAGCTCCATCACGTCGTCGTCGCGTGCGTGCGGGACGAAGTCCTGCGGCCCGACCGCCTCCTCGCCGCCGCGGAGCGGTCCCTGCCAGTCGGCGAGCGAGATCACCGCGCAGTCGTCGTGACCGAAGTGGCGCAGGAGCCACCACAGGCGCTCGCCGCCGCCGAGGGTGCCGTACGCGACCACGAAGACGCCGGGCCCGATCCCGGCGCGGCCGGCGGCGCGCGCGAAGTCGTCCGCGCCGGGGAGCGGGTGGCGGCCGCGCGCCCCCGGCGGCCCGGAGAGGTCGCGTTCGAGGTCGAGGAACGAGGCGCCCGGGATGTGTGCGGCGAGGTACTGCGTGCGCCCGAACTCCGGGTCGTCGAGCGACCAGCGGCAATCGACGAACTGGTAGCGCACGCAGAGACCCTAGCCGTGCCCCGGGGTCACCCCCGGGTCACGGCCGGGCAAGAGCGAAGGGCGCTGCGGAGACCCCCCGGAACCGCGCGCTTCCTCGCAGTACTACACCATACCATGATGAAAAAGGGGGACGCCGGCCCGAGTCGGCGCCCCCCTTGCTGATCAGGCGTCGAAGTAGAGGAAGAACTCGGCCGGGTGCGGGCGGAGCCGCACGACGTCGACCTCGTTCGCCCGCTTCCAGTCGATCCAGGTGTGGATCAGGTCCTCGCTGAACACGCCGCCCTTCGTGAGGAAGGCGTGGTCCGACTCGAGCGCGTCGAGCGTCTCTGCGAGCGAGCCCGGCACCTGTGCGATCTCGCCGTGCGACTCCTCGAACAGGTCGAAGTCGGCGGGGCCGCCCGGGTCGAGTCCGCGCTCGATCCCGTCGAGGCCGGCCATCATCATCGCGGCGAATGCGAGGTACGGGTTCGCCGTCGGGTCGGGGCAGCGGAACTCGATCCGCTTCGCCTTCGGCGACTGCGAGTACATCGGGATGCGGATGCACGCCGAGCGGTTGCGCTGCGAGTACACGAGGTTCACCGGCGCCTCGTAGCCCGGCACGAGCCGGCGGTACGAGTTCGTCGTCGGCGCGCAGAACGCGAGCAGCGCCGGCGCGTGCGCGAGCAGCCCGCCGACGTAGTGGCGCGCGGTCTGCGAGAGGCCGGCGTACCCGGACGGATCCGCCATCAGCGTCGCGCCTTCCTTCCAGAGCGACTGGTGGCAGTGCATGCCGGAGCCGTTGTCGCCGAAGAGCGGCTTCGGCATGAACGTCGCCGTCTTGCCGTAGCGCCGCGCGACGTTCTTGACGACGTACTTGTAGGTCATCACCTGGTCCGCCATGCGGGTGAGCGTCCCGAAGCGCATGTCGATCTCGCACTGGCCGCCGGTCGCGACCTCGTGGTGGTGGAACTCGCACGGGATGCCGAGCCGCTCGAGCGTCAGCACCATCTCGGTGCGCATGTCGTGCAGCGAGTCGGACGGTGACGGCGGGAAGTAGCCCTCCTTCGGGCGGACCGTGTAGCCGAGGCCGGGCTTGCCTGAGTTCCAGTGGCCCTCGGCCGAGTCGACCTCGTACCCGGCGCCGTTCACCTTCATGTCGTACGAGACCGAGTCGAAGACGAAGAACTCGCTCTCGGGGCCGAAGTAGCACGTGTCGGCGATGCCGGTCGAACGCAGGTACTCCTCGGCGCGGCGTGCGACGCGGCGCGGGTCCTTCCCGTACGGCTCGCGCGTGATCGGGTCGATCACCTCGCAGAGGATCGAGATCGTCGGCGCCTCCGTGAACGGGTCGAGGATCGCCGTGTCGGCCTGCGGGATGAGCAGCATGTCGCTCTCCGAGATCCCCTGCCAGCCGCGGATCGACGAGCCGTCGAACCCGAGGCCCTCGTCGAAGGAGGCCTCGTCGAACGCAGACAACGGCAGCGTCATGTGCTGCCACGAGCCGAGCAGGTCGGTGAACTTGAGGTCGACCATCTGCGCCTGCGTGCGGCGACTCCACTCGAGCGCCTCGGCCGGCGCCGGCGCGACCTCCGCGCCGCTCGTCAGGTAGTGCTTCTCTTCCGCCATACAGCTCCTCCCGCGCTCTTTAAATGGAAAAAGCCCCACGACTCCCTGGAGTCGCGAGGCCTCGTTGCCTCCGCGGCCGTCCTCGACGGCGCGCGCCCCGACACGTTAGCGTAGGGTCGGCCCGTCGTCCAGGGGGGAGGTCTTTCGCATGGGGATGATCGAGAGCAGGGCGCGCGCGACGTCGGATCCGGAGGCGCGGCGCGAGGTGCTGCGGAGGATCGAGGAGGAGAACGTCGCCTACGTCCTCTTCTGGTTCACGGATCTCGAAGGCCACCTGAAGAGCTTCGCGATCACGCCGAGCGAGATGAAGGGCGCGCTCGACGACGGGATGGGCTTCGACGGCTCGTCGATCACGGGGTTCAACGCGATCGAGGAGTCGGACATGGTCGCGATTCCCGATCCGGCGACGTTCCGGATCATGCCGACGGGCGAGGGCGGCGCGGTTGTCGGACGGATGATCTGCGACGTCGTCAAGCCGGACGGCGAGCCGTACGAAGGAGACCCGCGCCACGTCCTGCGTCGTGCGCTGGAGCGGATGCAGCAGATGGGCTTCGACACGTTCAACGTCGGGCCGGAGCTCGAGTACTTCCTCTTCAAGGACGCGAACGGCACCGAGACGCTCGACGAGGGCGGCTACTTCGCGATGACCGCCTTGGACGCGGCGACCGACCTCCGCTACGAGACGATCAAGGCGCTCGAGGCGGTCGGAATCCCGATCGAGTACCACCACCACGAGGTCGCGCCGTCACAGCATGAGATCGACATGCGCTACGCGAACGCGCTCGACATGGCGGACTACACGATCACCTACCGGCTGATCGTCAAGGAGGTCGCGGCGAAGCACGGCGCCTACGCGACGTTCATGCCGAAGCCGTTGTTCGGTGAGAACGGGTCGGGGATGCACACGCACATGTCGCTTTTCAAGGACGGACGGAACCAGTTCTTCGCGCAGGACGAGGCGTACCACCTCTCCGCGGCGGGCCGCGCGTTCATCGCGGGCCTCCTGCATCATGCGCGTGAGCTCTCCGCGGTGTTCGCGCAATGGGTGAACTCGTACAAGCGCCTGGTGCCCGGGTTCGAAGCGCCCGTGTACGTCGCCTGGTCGCAGCGGAACCGCTCCGCGCTCGTGCGGATCCCGCTGTACAAGCCGGGGTCGGAGCAGGCGACGCGCGCCGAGCTGCGGTGTCCCGATCCGGCGTGCAATCCGTACCTCACGTTCGCGGCGCTGTTGCACGCCGGGCTGGAGGGGATCGCGCGTAACTACGAGCTGCCACCGCCGATGGAGACGAACCTGTACCACCTCTCCTCGGACGAACGCCGCGATCGCGGCATCGTCTCGCTCCCGGAGACGCTTGGCGAGGCGATCGACGAGTTCGCGTCGTCGGACCTGATGCGTCGCGCCTTCGGCGACCACATCTTCGAGAACTACGTGCGGTTGAAGCGGAAGGAGTGGGACGACTACCGCGTGCAGCTCACGCAGTGGGAGCTCGACCGCTACCTCTCCGTGCTCTGATCGAAACCGGCCCCCGCGCGCCGCGGGCAACCCCGGGGTCAGACCCTTAATGGTTGTGACGAACAATCCACAGGGGTTTGCGGGGCGTTCTTCCCCGCGCTGCGGGCGCGGCAATGCAGAAGGGGTCAGAAGGGGTCAGACCCCGGCCTTTCGGGCCGGGGCTCAGGCCGCCGGGCTTGGGACGTCGGCGAGATCCGTGAACACACGAAGGCCGAGGCTGCGCGCGGTCTCGACCATGTCGTCGGCGCCCGCCGACGCGCCGCCGATCCGCAAGACGGCGCCGCAGCACGCCAGCAGGCGGTGAGCCGACGGGTGGAAGATCTCGTCGAACGGCGCGTCGCCGATCGCGGTCGAGCCGGCGGTCTCGATCAGCGGCAACGCCACCATCTCGCCCGTGACGCCGAGGTGACCCAGGCGAAAGAGGGCGAGTGCCGCCTCGTTCATCGCCCGCATGTTCGCCGCGATCAGCGCAGGGTCGTCACCGGTTCCCGACCGGTACGGACCCGCGACGAGGATCAGCAAACGCCGCCGGCCTAGAGGAACGTGCGGATCGCGTCGCGCTCGACCCGCAGGCCGATCACCTTCGTGCCGCCGTCGATCTGCTCGATCGTCTCGGCTGGGACGAGGCGGCGCCGGCGTGCGAGGAAGCCGGAGCGCACCGACAAGGCGTCGGGTTCCTCGGGCGAGCTCCCGTACATCGGGCACTCGACCCGGCCGACGACCCGTCCGCGTGCGTCGGCGACGAGCCAGCCGGCTGTGCTGCGGAGGTCGAAGGCGAGCGCGCTCACGTTGCGACCCTATTCCCGCCCTGCAAGAAATTTCCCGCTGCCGGGGTAAGAACTTTGTAAACGGCCGGCCAGGGTGAAGCCCATCCGCCGCGAGCGTACGCTGTTGGCCGGATGGACTACCGCGAGCGCCACGTCCGCCTGCTCACCGAGACGATCGAGGCCGTGAACTCGTCGCTCGACCTCGAGGAGGTCCTCGAGCTCGTCGCAACGAAGGTCGCGAACGCCCTCGAGGCGGACGCCTGCTTCGTCTACCTGTACGACGCGCGCGTCGGAGAGCTCGTCCTGCGGGCCACCTTCGGCACGAAGGTCGAGGAGATGACGCACCGACCGCGCATGCGCCCCGGCGAGGGGATCACGGGCACCGCGGCCGAGCTGCGCGCGCCGGTGGCCTTGCCGAAGCAGGCGCACCTCGACCCGCGCTTCAAGAACTTCCCGAACCTTCCCGAGGACGAGTACGAGTCGATCCTCGCCGTGCCGATCCTCGCGCGCGGCGAGCGGCTCGAGGGTGCGCTCAACGTCCGCACGCGCGAGCCGCGCGAGTTCACGGCCGACGAGATCGACCTCCTGCTTGCGATCGCGGCGCAGGTCGCCCAGTCGATCGAGCACGCGAAGCTCTACGCGGAGGCTCAACGCCGTGTTCACGAGCTCGAGGCCCTGGCGCGCATCTCGGAGGCGGTGTCCGAGTCGCTCTACCTCGAGGAGTCGCTCGAGGCGATCGTGAAGACGACGATGGATGCACTCCACGCGACGGGTGCCGCGCTCGTGCTCGAGGACGGCAAGATCGCGTGGCCGGAAGGGCGCGCAGACGCGCACGCGATTCGCCAGCCGCTGCGCTGGCGCGGCCGCCAGATCGGCGAGCTGGTCGCGGACCGCGCCACGCCGTTCACGCAGGACGACCGCGAGCTCCTCGCGTCGATTGCGCAGCACGCCGCGGTCGCGCTCGAGCACGGCCGCGCGGTGCTGCGCGGCGTGCTCGCGCAAGAGATCCACCATCGCGTCAAGAACAACCTGCAGACCGTCGCGTCGCTCCTGCGGCTCCAGGCGCGCGCGGAGGACGACATCGACCCGCGCAAGGCGCTCGAGGACTCGGTCAACCGCATCCTCGCGATCGCGGCCGTCCACGAGGTGCTGACCGAGCGCCGCGACGAGGACGTCGACCTCGCCGAGCTCGTCGAGCGGCTGCGCGCGATGCTCGTGCAGGGGCTCGGCGCCGCCCGTGAGGTCGACGCCGCGCTCGAGCCCGTCTCGCTCGGCGGCAACCGCGCGACGGCGCTCGCGCTCGTCTTCTCGGAGTTGCTTCAGAACGCGCTCGAGCACGGTGGCCCGCACGTCCACGTCGAGCTGCAGCGGCAGAACGGCGAGGGCATTCTCGCGATCGCCGACGACGGGCGCGGGATCGGCGAGCCGAAGAACGGGACGGGCCTTTCGATCGTGCGCGCGCTCGTCCGCGACGAGCTGCGGGGAAGCTTCGACCTCCGCTCCGACGGCGGCACGCGCGCCGAGGTGCGCTTCCCCGTATGAAGATCCTGATCGCCGAGGACGAGACGATCATCCGCATGGACCTGCGCGGGCTCCTCGAGCGCACGGGCTACGAGGTCGTCGCTGAGGCGCGCGACGGCGAAGAGGCGGTCGCGCTCGCGCGCGAGCACGAGCCGGACCTCGCGGTGATGGACGTGAAGATGCCGCGGCTCGACGGGATCGAGGCCGCGCGCCGGATCCTCGAGGAGCGGCCGCTGCCGATCGTGATGCTGACGGCGTTCGGCCAGCAGGAGCTCGTCGCGCGCGCGATCGAGGTCGGTGTGTTCGGGTACCTGGTGAAGCCGTTCCGTGAGCAGGACGTCGTGCCTGCGATCGAGGCTGCGCGCGCGCGGTTCGAGGAGCTCGTCGCGGTGCGCGCCGAGGCCGACTCGCTGTCCGAGGCGCTCGTCGCGCGGAAGGCGATCGAGCGGGCGAAGGGACTTCTGATGGCGAAGGAGAACCTGAGCGAAGCCGATGCCTTCGCACGCCTCCGCAAAGCGAGCCAGGTCAGCGGGCGGCCGCTTCGCGTGATCGCGGAAGCCGTCATCTCGACGTTCGAGGCCGCATGACGACGCTCACTCCGCCGCGCGAGCGCACGCGTCGCAGTCGTGGCTCGGGAACGGGGAGCGCCTGGCGCGTCATCGTCCTGAACGACGACCACAACACGTTCGAAGGGGTCGCGTTCGCGCTCGCGCAGACGATTCCCGGCGTCGACTACGAAAGCGGGATGCGTCTCGCGAACGAGATCCACACCCGCGGCCAGGCGATCGTGTGGTCGGGTGAGCGCGAGCTGGCCGAGCTCTACCACGAGCAGCTCGAGGGGTACGGCCTCACGATGGCGCCGCTCGAGGCCTGAGCGCACTCGACGACATCAGGCGTGTGTTCGACGCCTTCGGTGGCGGCGACCCGCGCGCGCTCTTCGACGTGATCGCGGAGGACGCGGTCTGGCGCGTCCCGGGGACGGTGCAGGTCGCGCGGGAGTATCGAGGGCGGGAGGAGATCTTCGGGCTCTTCCGCGCGACGCGGAAGCTGACCGACGGCACCTACCGCAGCGAGCTGCGGTGGGCGCTCGCCGACGGCGACCATGCGGTCGCCGTCTACCGCGCGCGCGGCGAGCGCCTCGGCCGCTCGCTCGACATCGACCAGGTCCTCCTGATCACGCTCCGCGCCGGCCGCTGGCAGGAGGTCGTCGCCGTCCCGACCGACCCGGACGCCTTCGCATCGTTCTGGGCTTGACCCCAGACGGTGCCAGGCACCGTGGCGAAACCGTCACGGATCCGTGCCCGAGGTGCCAATTCTCGTGCATTCGGCACGCATCGTTGCGAAGCTCAACGGTGCCAGGCACCGGTTTCGCCCGAGACGGCCGCGACCCGGAGGATCACGCCTGCGCTTCTTCGAAGAGCGACTCCCAGCGCGTGAGGAGTGCAGCCAGGTCGTCGCGCGCGGCGCGGTGGGCGGAGAGCAGGTCGACGTTCGTCCAGTCCTCGGCGATCTGCCGTTCGAGGTCGGCGACGCGCTCCTCGCCGCGGGCGATCTCCTGCTCCAGGAGCTCGAGCGGGGTCGGCACCGGTTTGCGGGGACGCGCCGGCTTCGGCTTCGGCTGCTTGGGCTTCGGCGGCGCCACGGGTACCGCCGCAGGCGCCTCGCGCCGGCGAACCATCTCGGCCCACCCGCCGGGATAGGACACGACGCGGCCGTCCTCGATCGCGAGCGTGCGCACCGCGACCGAGTCGAGCAGCGCGCGGTCGTGCGACACGAGCAGCACGGTGCCGGGAAACGCCTCGAGCGCCGCCTCGAGCGCCTCGCGGCTCTCGACGTCGAGGTGGTTCGTCGGCTCGTCGAGCACGAGGAAGTTCGCGCCGCTCGCGACGACGAAAGCGAGCGCAAGGCGTCGCCGCTCGCCGCCCGACAGCGCGACGACCGGCTTTTCGTGCACCTCCCACCCGGAGAACAGGAAGCGGCCGAGGAGCGCCTGCGCCTCCGGGCGGCGCAGTCCCGTCGCTCCGATCGTGGCGTCGAGCACCGATCCGCGTTCGTCGAGCTCCACCTCGTGCTGCGAGAAGTAGGCGAGCTCGACGCCGTGCCCGAGGGAGACGCGTCCCGACGCCGGCTCGCGCCGCCCGACGATCGTCTCCAGGAGCGTGGTCTTGCCGGCGCCGTTCGGTCCGACGAGCGCGACGTGCTCCCCGCGTTCCAGCGCGAAGTCGACATCGCGCAGGAGCTCGCGCTCGCCCGCGCGCACCGACACCCCTTCGAGCGAGACGACGACGCGGCCGGACCGCTTCGGCTTGAGGAACTCGAACCCGAGCGTTCGTCGCGCGCCGGGGCCCGCCTCGACCTGCTGCGCGCGGATCTTCTCGATCTGCTTCAGCTTCGACTGCGCCTGCCGCGCCTTCGTCGCCTTCGCGCGGAACCGCTCGACGAAGCGCTCGAGCCGCGCGAGCTCTTCCGCCTGACGCTCTGCGGTCTTTGCCGCGTGCAGCGCGCGCGCCGCGCGCTCTCGCCGCCACACGTGCCACTCGCCGGGGAAGAACACCGAGCGGCCACCCTCCAGCTCGAGCACCGCGGTCGTGACCGCTTCGAGGAACCAGCGGTCGTGCGCGACGAGGATGACCGCGGCGTCGATCGTCCGGAGGAGCTCCTCGAGCCACTCGATCGACTCGATGTCGAGGTGGTTCGTCGGCTCGTCGAGCAGCAACAGGTCCGGTTGCGCCGCGAGCGAGCGCGCAAGCGACGCGCGCGTCAGCTCCCCGCCCGAAAACGTCGACAGCGGGCGCTCGAGATCCTCCGTCGTGAAGCCGAGCCCGCGCACCACCGCAGTTGCCCGGTCGCGCCAGTCGTAGCCGCCCGCGTGCTCGAGCCGGGTCTGTGCGTCGGCGTAGCGGCGCAGCGTACGCTCGTCGTGCTCCCCCGCCGCCATCGCTGCCTCCAGCGCGCGCAGCTCCGCCTCGACGGCCGCGAGATCGGCGGTCCCCGCGAGGACGTATTCCGCGAGCGGCCGTTCGCTCGTCGCCGGCGGACGCTGGTCGTGCAGCGTGACCCGCACCCCCTTCTCGAAGGCGAGCTCGCCCCCGTCGAGCGAGAGCTCTCCGGCGAGCGTGCGCAGGAGCGTCGTCTTCCCGGCGCCGTTCACACCCGCGAGCGCCAGCCGGTCGCGCCGCTCGACCTTGAACGAGACGCCGTCGAAGAGCGGCGAGCCCGAGAGCTCCTTCCTGAGGTTTGTCGCGATCAGCACGGCCACGGCACTAGTGTGGCTGCTCCATGCCCGGACGGATCGACTCGACGACGATGCTGCGGGCGATCATCGACTCGACGGTCGACGGGATCGCCCTCACCGACCTCGAGGGGAACATCCTGCTCTCGAACCGGCCGCTCCTGCGGCTGATCCAGGAGCTCGGCATCGAGCGCGAGGGCACCGCGGTCGACCGGCTCCTCTCGATCAAGGACAAGGTTGTCGACAGCGAGCGCTACGCGGCGACGATGGAGCGCCTGCGCGCGAACCCCGACCTGCCGTCCGAGGACGAGTTCGAGTTCACGAACAACCGCTGCTTCATCGGCTTCACGACGCCGGTGCACGCACGCGACGGCCGCACCGTGGGGCGGCTCTGGACGCTCCGCGAGGTGACTCACGAACGCGAGCTCGAACGGCTCAAGGACGAGTTCGTCGCGACGGTGTCCCACGAGCTGCGCACGCCGCTCACGTCGATGAAGGGGTTCCTCGAGATGCTCCGCGAGGGCGAAGCGGGCCCGTTGACGCCCGAGCAGGAGCGCTTCCTGACGATCGTGCAGCGCAGCACGGAACGGCTGCAGCGGCTCGTCGGCGACCTGCTCTTCGTCGCGCGGCTCGACGCGCGCGGGTTGCAGCTCGACCTCGGGCGGGTGCGCCTCGACGAGCTCGCCGCCGAGTGCGTCGAGTCGCATGGCGCCCTCGCGCGCTCGCGTGACGTCGCGCTCATCCTCGATCGCGCCGACGCCGTCGAGCTGACCGGAGACCCGGAGCGGCTCTCCCAGGCGACGGGGAATCTCATCTCGAACGCGCTCAAGTTCACGCCCGCCGGCGGCACCGTCGCGGTGCGCGTGTTCAGCGAGGACGGCCGCGCGATCCTCGAGGTAGACGACTCGGGAATCGGCATCCCGCCCGACGAGCAGCAGCGGCTCTTCGAGCGCTTCTTCCGGTCCGTCAGCGCGACCGAGCAGGCGATTCCGGGGACGGGGCTCGGCCTCGTGATCACGAAGGCGATCGCGGAGGCGCACGGCGGACGCGTGTCGGTCCGGTCACAGCCTGGTGAAGGCTCGTGCTTCCGGGTCGAGCTGCCTCTCGACGGGTAATCTCGCCGCGTGAGGATCGCCGTCGCCTTCGACCACCGCGGCGTCGCCCTGCGGGACGCCGTCCTCGAGGCGCTCGCCGGTCACGATGTCGTCGACCTCGGAACGGATTCACCGGAGGTGCGCGTCGACTATCCCGACAAGGCGCGGCAGGTCGGCGAGGCGATCCAGAGCGGGGACGTCGAACGGGCCGTGCTCGTCTGCGGCTCGGGTGTCGGCGCCGCGGTCGCCGCGTGCAAGATGGCCGGCATCCGCGCGTCGATCTGCCACGACGTCTACAGCGCACACCAGGGCGTCGAGCACGACGACATGAACGTCCTCTGCCTCGGCTCCGAGGTCGTCGGCGCCTCCGTCGCGCGCGAGCTCGTCGCCGCGTTCGTCGGCGCGACGTTCAACACCGTCGAGTCGCGCTACGCGGCCCGGCTGGAGAAGGTCGCCGCAATGGAAAAGGAGATGAAAGGTGGCGCGTTCACGGCTGCATGAGCTGAGCGAGCGCGGCGTCGCGGTCTGGTTCGACACGCTGTCGCGCGACCTCGTGGCGAGCGGCACGCTCGCACGGATGATGGAAGAGGACGCCGTCACGGGCGTCACGTCGAACCCCACGATCTTCCAGAAGGCACTCGCCGAGGGAACCGCGTACGACGACCAGCTGCGCGAGCTGGGCGGCGATCCGAAGGACGCGTTCTTCGCGCTCGCGCTCGACGACATCTCGAACGCATGCGACGTGCTCCGCCCGGTCTGGGACGACGGCAAGGGTCTGCACGGCTGGGTGTCGATGGAAGTCGACCCGACGCTCGCCTACGACACGGAGGCGACGCTCGAGCAGGCGCTCTGGATCGCGGCGACCGTCGACAAGCCGAACCTCTACGTGAAGATCCCGGCGACGGAGGAGGGCCTGCCCGCGATCGAGGAGTCGATCGCGCAGGGCGTGTCGGTCAACGTCACGCTCATCTTCGGCCTCGAGCGCTACGCCGCCGTCGTGGAGGCGTACATCCGCGGCGTTGAACGCTTCGTCGCGTCGGGCGGCGACGCGCGCAGCGTCGCCTCGGTCGCGTCCTTCTTCGTGTCGCGCGTCGACACCGAGACCGACAACCGGCTCTGGGACGACGCGCTGAAGGGGAAGCTCGCCGTTGCGAACGCGAAGCTCGCGTACCGGCACTTCCTCGACACGTTCAGCGGCCCGCGCTGGCAGGAGCTCGAAGATGCCGGCGCGTCGAAGCAGTGGTGCCTGTGGGCCTCAACGTCGACGAAGAATCCGGCCTACCGCGACGTCGTCTACGTCGAGGAGCTGATCGCGCCCGACACCGTCAACACGATGCCGCTCGAGACGATCCGCGCCTTCCAGGACCACGGTGAGGTCCGGGGCGACACGGCGCTCGAAGGCCTCGACGAGGCCCGCGCGCTCCTCGACGAGCTGCGCGCGGCCGGGATCGACTACGACGACGTCGTCGAGACGCTCGAGGCCGAGGGCGTACAGAAGTTCGTCGACTCGTTCCACGCGCTGATCGACGGCCTGCGCGCGAAGCAGGGCGAGCTCGCAGCGCGGTGACGACCGAGCGTCGCGAGCTCGTCGAGCGGATCTGGGCGCGCGACCCGACGACGTGGACCGGCAAGGACGAGGCGAAGTGGCTCGGCTGGCTCGACGAGCCGTCGCGCATGCGCGAGGACACCGACCTGCTGCTCACGCTCGCGGACGGCGTCGCCGGCGAGATCGACGACGTCGTCCTGCTCGGCATGGGGGGTTCCTCGCTCGCACCGGAAGTGCTGCGCCGCTGGTTCGGCGGCGAGCGGCTCCACGTCCTCGACACGACGCACCCGCGCGCGATCCGCGCGGTCGAACGGCGGCTCGACCTCGAACGCACGCTCTTCGTATCGGCGTCGAAGTCCGGGTCGACGCTCGAGACGCGCTCGCACACGGAGTACTTCTGGAAGCGCGTGCCGCGCGGGTCGCAGTGGGTCGCCGTGACCGACCCGGGCTCGGAGCTCGACGACCTCGCGCGCGAACGCGAGTTCCGCGCCGCGTTCCCGGGTGAGCCGACGATCGGCGGCCGCTACTCGGCGCTCTCGCCGTTCGGGATGGTGCCGGCGGCGTTGCTCGGTGTCGACGTCGCGCGCTTCCTCGACCGCGCGCAGGAGATGGCCGAGGCGTGCCGCCTCGACGACGGGAACCCCGGCCTCGACCTCGGCCTGTCGCTCGGCAACGGCTGGCGCGAGGGCGCCGACAAGATCTGCTTCGACGACGCGGACGGCTTCGGCCTCTGGGCCGAGCAGCTGCTCGCCGAGTCAACGGGGAAGGACGGCAAGGGGCTCGTCCCCGCGCCGGGCGAGTCCGCCGACGGTGCCGACCGGCAGCGGCAGGACGTGCGCATCGCCGACGCCTACGAGCTCGGGCAGGAGTTCTTCCGCTGGGAGTTCGCGACCGCGGTTGCAGGCGCGATTCTCGGGATCAACCCGTTCGACCAGCCTGATGTGCAGGCCGCGAAGGACCGCACGAACGAGGTGCTCGCCGGCGGCGACGTCGAGCTCGAGGACGTGAGCGCGCCGGACGAGCTCTTCGCACAGGCGGCGCCCGGCGACTACGTGTGCATCCAGGCGTTCGTCGAGCCGACGGCGGAGAACGAGGCGCGCGTCGCCGCGCTGGCTGAGCGCGCGCGCGGTGCGACCGGCTGCGTCGTGACGCACGGGTTCGGCCCGCGCTACCTGCACTCGACGGGGCAGCTGCACAAGGGCGGCCCGAACACGGGTCTCTTCCTGCAGGTCGTGGAGGACTACGGCGACGAGCTCAAGATTCCCGGCAAGCCGTTCGGCTTCGCGCGGCTGATCCGCGCGCAGGCCGCCGGCGACCTCGAGGCGCTGCGCGAGCGCGGCCGCCGCGTTGCGCGCGTCCACCTGGAGGAGGTCTAGATGCAGCTCGGCATGATCGGCCTCGGCCGCATGGGCGGCAACATGGCGATCCGGCTCCGGGAGGCGGGGCACGACGTGAAGTCGTACGACCCGAACGTCGACTCGACCGCCGCGTCGCTCGCCGAGCTGCGCGACCAGCTCGACGCACCGCGCGCGTTCTGGATGATGGTGCGCGCCGGCGACGTCACCGAGCAGACCTTTCGCGAGCTCCTCGAGATCGCCGACCCCGGCGACACGATCGTCGACGGCGGCAACTCGAACTTCCGCGACTCGCAGCGCCGCCACGCAGACGCCGCGGAGCATGGAATCGAGTTCGTCGACGTCGGTGTCTCCGGAGGCGTGTGGGGGCTCGAGGTCGGCTACTGCCTGATGGCGGGCGGGAATCGCGACCCGGTCGCGCGGCTCGAGCCGCTCCTGCTCTCGCTCGCACCCGAGGACGGCTACGCGCACGTCGGCGGCCCGGGTGCGGGCCACTTCGTGAAGATGGTGCACAACGGCATCGAGTACGGGCTCATGCAGTCCTATGCCGAGGGGTTCGACGTGATGAAGGGGTCCGAGTTCGGGCTCGACCTCGAGCAGATCGCCGGCATCTGGCGGTACGGGTCCGTCGTCCGGTCGTGGCTGCTCGAGCTCCTGCACGCCGCGTTCGAGCACAACGGCTCCGAGCTCGCGTCGATCAGCGGCTACGTCGAGGATTCCGGCGAGGGCCGGTGGACGATCGCCGAGGCGATCGCGGAGGACGTTCCCGTTCCGGTCATCACCGCAGCGCTCTTCGCCCGCTTCGCCTCGCGCCGGCCGGAGTCGTTCGCGGCGAAGGTGAACGCCGCGCTTCGCAACCAGTTCGGTGGTCACGCGGTCCGCGCCGTCGAGCAGGCGAAGGAGCAGGAACAGGATCCGCGCGCGTGACGGCGACGGCTGCCGAGAACCCGCTCCTCGAAGGCCTCAACGTCAGGCCGCGGCCCGAGCCTTGCACGCTCGTCATCTTCGGCGCGTCCGGCGACCTCACGCAGCGGAAGCTGATGCCCGCGCTCTACGCGCTGGCCGTACGCCACCTTCTGCCCGAGCGGTTCGCGATCGTCGGCGCTGCGCGCTCGGACATGTCGGACGAGGACTTCCGCGAACGGATGAAAGAGGCGGTGCAGGAGTTCGCGCGCGACGACTTCCGGCAGGACGTCTGGGACACGCTCGCCGAAGGGATGCGCTACACGACGCTCGTCGGCTCGGAGAACCAGGACGAGGACAGCCTCGGGCGTTTGCTCGACGAGGTCGACCGCGAACGCGCCACGGAGGGCAACCACGTCTACTACTTCGCCGTGCCGCCCGCGGCGATCGCGGCGCTCGTGCGCGAGGTCGCGGCGCGCAAGTCCGAGAAAGGTTGGACGCGCCTCATCATCGAGAAGCCGTTCGGGCACGACCTCGACTCGGCGCGTGCGCTGAACGCGCTGCTTCGCGAGCGCTTCGACGAGAGCGAGGTCTTCCGCATCGACCACTACCTCGGCAAGGAGACGGTGCAGAACATGCTCGCGCTGCGGTTCGCGAACGGCATCTTCGAGCCGATCTGGAACCGGCAGTTCATCGACCACGTGCAGATCACCGTCGCCGAGTCGATCGGCATCGAAGGACGCGCCGCGTTCTACGAGCACGCGGGCGCGCTGCGCGACGTCTTCCAGAACCACCTGCTGCAGCTCGTTGCGCTCACGGCGATGGAGCCGCCGATCGACTTCACGTCCGAGTCGGTACGCAACGAAAAGGTGAAGGTGCTGCGTTCGCTGCACACGCCCGGGCCGAAGTCGGTCGTGCGCGGCCAGTACGGGCGCGGATTCGTCGACGGCGAGGAAGTCCCGGGGTACCGCGAGGAGGAGGGCGTCTCCCGCGACACCGGCACGGAGACGTTCGTCGCCGCGAAGCTGTACGTCGACAACTGGCGCTGGGCGGACACCCCGTTCTACGTGCGCACGGGCAAGCGTCTCGCGCGCCGGGAGACGACGATTGCGATCCAGTTCAAGCGCGCGCCGCACCCGCCGTTCGAGGAGGTCGCGGCCGAGGCGCTGCGCCCGAACGTGCTGCTGATCCACGTGCAGCCGAACGAGGGCATGTCGCTCGCGATCGGTGCGAAGGCGCCGGGGCTCGGCCTCTCGATCCGCACCGTGCACATGGACTTCCTCTACGGCTCGGCGTTCCGCGAGGGGCTTCCCGAGGCGTACGAGCGGTTGATCCTCGACGCGATGCTCGGCGATGCGACGCTGTTCACGCGGGCCGACGAGATCGAGGAGCAGTGGGCGCTCGTCGACGCGATCGCGGCGCCGTGGCAGCGCGACCGGCCGGCGTTCCCGAACTACGCCGCAGGAACGTGGGGGCCGCCGTCGGCCGACGACCTGGTGCATAGGGACGGAAGGTCGTGGCGCAGGCACTGATCGACGACTGGAACGGCGAGGACACGTCGATCGCCGAGATCGAGCGCGAGCTCGGCAAGCTGCGCGACTCGTCGCTGCTGCCGGGTGCGTCGAACATGCGCACGAGCGTGATGACGCACTGTGCGTGGGTGCCGCGCCGGTGGCTCGACGCGGCGGAGCAGACGCTCGCCGGCCTCGCCGACCGCCATCCGTCGCGCACGGTGATCCTCATCCCGGCACCCGAGGAGCCCGACGGGCTCGATGCCCAGCTCGCCGTCCGTTGCTATCCGGCGGGCGACCGGCACGTCTGCGGCGAGGTGCTCGAGCTCACGCTGCGCGGGAACCGCGTCGAGGCGCCGGCGTCGATCGTGCTGCCGCTGCTCATCTCCGACCTGCCGGTCTTCTGCCGCTTCCGCGGCGAGCCGCCGTTCGGTGAGGCGCCGTGGGAACAGCTCGTCGACATCGCCGACCGGGTGATCGTGGACTCGGGCGAGTGGGACGAGCTCCGCTATGACGAGCTGCGCGCGTCGTTCGACACCGCTGCGATCTCCGACATCGCGTGGGCCCGGCTCGAGCCGTGGCGCGTGCTCCTCGCCGGCCGCTGGCCGGAGATCGCGGAGCAGGAGATTCGCATCGCCGGCCCGCCTGCCGACGCGGCGCTCCTGCGCGGCTGGCTCGCAAGCCGCCTTCGCCGCACGATCCGGCCGGTCGCCGCGGCCGACGAGCTCACGGTGAAGCTCGGCGGCGAGACCGTCGCGCCGCCGCGCGGCGAGGTCCGCTCGCCGAGCGACCTGCTCTCCGCGGAGCTCGACCACTTCGCGCGCGACCGCGTCTACGAAGAAGCCGTCGCTGCCGCATAATCCGCCCGTGGCGAGCGAGCGCGCGATCGACACGCTCCTGCTCGAGGAGCGCACCTATCCGCCGCCGCCGGAGTTCGCGGCGGCCGCGAACGCGCAGCCGTCGATCTACGACGAGCCGTTCGAGGCGTTCTGGGAGCGCGAAGGACGCGAGCGCGTCACGTGGTTCGAGCCCTTCACGGAGCTCCTGCGCTGGGAGCGCCCGTACGCGCAGTGGTATCTCGGCGGCAAGCTGAACGTCGCCTACAACTGCGTCGACCGGCACGTCGAGGCCGGCCGCGGCGACAAGGTTGCGTACTACTGGGAAGGCGAGCCCGAGGACGATCGGCGCGAGCTCACGTTCGCCGACCTACAGCGCGAGACGACGAAGCTCGCGAACGCGTTGCGGGCGCTCGGCGTGAAGAAGGGGACGCCCGTCGGGATCTACATGGGCATGGTCCCCGAGACGCCGATCGCGATGCTCGCCTGCGCGCGCATCGGCGCGCCGCACACGGTCGTCTTCGGCGGCTTCTCGGCGGACTCCCTCGCGGATCGCCTGAACGACATGGGCTGTGAGGTGCTGATCACGCAGGACCAGGCGTGGCGGCGCGGCTCGCGCGTCCCACTCAAGGTCACGGCGGACGAGGCCCTTTCGGACACGTCCGGTGTCAGACACTGCGTGGTGCTGCGGCGCACCGGCGGCGAGGTGCCGATGACCGACGGCCGCGACCACTGGTGGCACGAGGTCGCGACCGACGAGACCCCGTACCCGTGCGAGCCGATGGACGCGGAGGACCTGCTGTACCTGCTCTACACGTCGGGGACGACTGCGAAGCCGAAGGGGATCGCGCACACGACCGCCGGCTACCTCGTCGGCGTCGCGACGACGCACAACTACGTCTTCGACATCAAGCCCGATTCGGTCTACTGGTGCGCCGCCGACGTCGGCTGGGTGACGGGTCACAGCTACATCGTGTACGGCCCGCTGTGCAACGGTACGACGAGCGTGCTGTACGAGGGGACGCCCGACTTCCCCGACAAGGACCGCTGGTGGGCGATCGCCGAACGCTACGGCGTCTACATTCTTGATACGGCGCCCACCGCGATCCGCACGCACATGAAGTGGGGGCCGGAGTACGCCCGGCGGCACGACCTCTCGTCGCTGCGCCTGCTC
>JAFAHG010000290.1 GCA_019237315.1 Actinomycetota bacterium | reverse complement strand
CCCTTGCGGAAGAAGATCGCGTGCGCGAGCGCGCCGTACCACGGCGTGAACGTGGGCGGACCACTCGGGCCCGTGACGTGCACCACGACGTCCCCGGCCTGGATCGCGTGCAGGTTCGAGGCGCCGCTGAGCGTGAAGTGGTACCCGCCGACGGTGACCGCGGAGCTCGTCGCCGGCAGCGGCTGCGGGTGGTATGCGCCGGAGACGCGGATCATCCGGAAGAGCTGGAAGTTCGGCTGCGAACCGCCGGCCGGGTAGACGTCGACGACGACGCGGTACGGGCCGGGCGCCGGGAACGTGACCGTGTCGTGCAGCGTCCCGTTCGCGTCGACCGGCGGGTGGTGGTGGATGATGTAGGCGAGGTCGCCGCGCACCATGATCAGGTGCACGCCGGTGTGCGGTCCCGGCCCGCGCTTGAACTGCGTGAGCGGCTTTCCGTCCGGCTGCTGGATCCGGAACGAGACCGGTGTCGGGCGGCCGGCGACGATCGTCCCCGCCGGCTTGAACTGCGCGAGCGCGTAGACCGCGGCGGGCTGCACCTGGAACGACGGGGATCCACCACCGCCGCCGCAGCCCGCAAGGGCGAGCGCGCCGATCGGGAGACACAGCAACCGCTTCATCGGAGGCTCCTTGGGAAGAGGAACGAGGTGTGCGGCGGGACGTACGCGCCGAGCTCGAGGACGATCTCGGCGCCCGGCGTGAGCGCGACGCGCAACGGGTCGGCGGCGCGGCGGCCGTTCACGTACGCACGCACCGGCGTCGTGGACGAAAACGAGAGCAGGCGATGCACGCCGAGCGGCTGCCGCCAGATCCGGAAGAGATCGCCGAGAGCGAGAGGGGTCCGCGTGAGCTCGACGACTCCCGTCGGCGTCCGCGTGCGGAGCGCGTCCCCGCAGCTGCCGATCCCCGACGGGATCACGATTGCGTAGCCGTTCGCGAAGAGCTCGACGTGGACGCGCGCGACGGGCTTCTGCGCGCAGACGAGCGCGGGTCGCGGCGACGGCGGGCTGTACGCGGGTCCGGGGCCGATCGGCGTCGGCGTCAGCGCGATCATCTGCGTGGCCTCCGCACCTCGTCGAAGTCGGGCAGGAAGCTGAGCGCCGCCGCGACGGCGCCCGCCACGAGCGCGACGCCGCACACGAGCCGCGCGGGTGTCGCCGGCAGGAGCGAGATGACGACGCCGTGCCAGAAGACGGGCAGCGACCCGATGCTCGCCGCGGCTGCGACGCCGCCGACGATCCCGGCCGCATGGACGCGACGCCTTCCGTGCAGGACGACGAGCGTCGCCGCGAGCGCGACACCGACGACGAGACCGCCGCCGATCTGCAGCCATGCCACCCTCCCGTTCGGCGCGTCGCGCGCGGCAAAGGTCGTGACTGCGAGCAACGCGCCGATGCCCGCGGACGTGCCGAGCGCGATCGTGAGATATGAACGCCACCCGCGTCGGAACGCCGCGGCGGCCGCGGCGAGTGCCGCGAGTGCGGCGGCGCCCGCGAGCCACGGCCAGATCGACGGACGGCGCACGCGCCAGAAGGTGCCGACGATCGTCCCCGGCTTTCCGTCCACCGTCATCCGGATCGCGAACCGGCCCGCGAAGCCGGGGCGCGTCGCCGGCGGCGGAGCGAGCCGGTGGTCGTGCCACGCGAGGGAGCTGCCGTTCGTCAGGTGCACCCACCCGGTTCCGTGCTGCGCCACGATCCGGTCCGCGAGCGCGGTCGGTGACGCTGCATTTGCGTCGACACCGCCCGGTCCGAAGCGGAGGACCGGTTCGCCGAGCAAGCCGTGCACGACGACGCGGGTCCCCCGCGCGACCGAGAGCTCGAGCGAGCGGTCCCCATCGAGTACCCGCACGTGCATCCCCGGCGCCGCCGTCGTCACCCGGACGCGGTAGTCGAGCGCGACCGTCGCGGTGCGTCCGTGCGCGAACGCAGGCGCGGGTAGCGCGAGCGCGACGACGGCGGCTGTCGCGAGCTTCCGCACTACGCCTTGAACGTGAATGACGCCTTCTCGCCGTTGACCGACACGCTCACCTCGTACGAATGCCCCGGCGTCAGCGCGACGTTGTTGCCGTAGTGCACGTCCGACATCCCGGCGTCGATGCCTTCCATCGCGACGGCATTTACCTTCGTGCTCATCGTCCTCGCGGTGCTGTCGGTGATGCTGATGAGCGGTTTCACGTTCGTGACGACCTTGCCGCTCGCGCGCGAGGTCACGTGAACCTCGAGATGGCGCTCGAGCGCACCCTTCATCGCCATCGCGCTGTTCATCGAGCCGCCCTCGAGCATCACCTCGCCGCTCTTCGGGTGCATCGACTTGACCTGCGCCTCGGTGTACATCGTCTCCATCGGTCCGACGTCGAGGGTGAGCGCGTAGCTCTTCGTCGTCGCGTGCTTCGTGATCGTCGCCGCCGACGCAGCCGCCGTGAGGACGAGTGCGCTCGCAACGGCGACTGTCAATGCGCGTGCGCGCATCCGTCGCTCCTTTCGGGTGTGGAAGGGTGACCGGTCGAGTCAGCGCCGCGTCGGCGGCGCACGACCGGCCGCCGCCCGGGCGAGCGGGGCGTGCAGCGGGAGAGCGACTGCCGTCGGTGCGTGGAGAAGCGGCGCCGCACCGAACGCAGGTCGGCGCGTGACCGTCTCGACGAGGACATCGGCGAGTCGCAGGAGGGACGCGATCGCGGCTCCGAACAGAACCGCGAGTGGAATCGCCCACCAGCCGCCGTGCCCGAAGACACCGGCGATCCCGCCGGGGTGGCCGGTGGCGAAGGCGCCTTCCAGGAGCTCCTGGACGACGTAGATCGCGAGCAAGAGCGCCGACGAGACCGCAACAAGGCTCTGCGACGGACGCCGGACACGCTGTTCGCCGCGCGCGAGGCGAACGACGAACGAGCTCGCTCCGAACGCGAGCATGAGCACGATCCAGGGGGCGACCGAGCTCATGTACGAGTGGCCCTGTGCGGCGAGCACCGCCTCCGCATGCGAGCCGTAGGTCAGCGCGTAGCGCAGCTGGTGGAGCGCGAACGCCGCCGCAGGGAGCAGGAGGATCCCGCGGCCCTGAATCGCACTCCGAAGGCGCCCGTGCGCCACGACGCCATGCTACCCGTGGGCGTGGCCGTGATGGTGGTGATCGTGGCCGTGCTCGGGCGCGTCCATCATCCGCAGCATCGGGCCGCCGCCCGTCGCGAGGAACCGCCAGACGAGAACGGCCGAAACGGCGAGCGCGACGGCGTCGAGGATGCTCGTCGCGTTCCATCCGAAGACGGCCGAGGCCGTCTCGACCTTCGCGTGGCGCGAGCCCGGCACAAGCCCGACTGCGGCGAACGCGTAGCCCACGACGAGGCCCGCGGCCACCATCGCGGTATACAGCGTCCCGAGCAGGAAGGCGGCCATGCGCCACCCGTAGTAGCGGCGGTAGATGTCGAGAATCGGGAGGATGATCAGGTCGGCGAAGACGAAGGCGATCACGCCGCCGAAGCTCGCGCCGCCGTTCCAGAGCACGGCTGCGAGCGGGACGTTCCCGACCGAGCAGACGAACGAGAGCATCGCGGCGACGGGTCCGACGAACGGCCCCCACACCTTCGCCGCCGCCGGGTGGCCGGTCAGGAAGAGCGCGCGCCACCACGATCCTGGAACCCACGCGGCGAGTGCACCGGCGACGAGGAGCCCGACGACGATGTCGCGCAGGATCGCGGCCCACTCCATGACGTACACGCGCGAGACCGCGGTCATGCGCATCTCGGCGTGGCCCTCCATCGAGCCGAGGCGGCCGCGCTC
>JAFAHG010000253.1 GCA_019237315.1 Actinomycetota bacterium | reverse complement strand
CCGGAAGCGCTCGAGGATCCGTCGCGCCGCTTCGCGGTCGGCGTCCTCTGGCATCCGGAAGCCGGCGAGGACGCGAGCCTCTTCGAGGCGCTCGTCGCCGAGGCGGGCCGCTACCGCGAGGAGCATCGGCGATGACCCGGCGGGTTTTGCGCATGTGTACCCATGCACAACAGTCGTTTTCAGACAGGGCCCGGGGAGCGTGACGCTCACGGTGCTCAACCCGGCGACGGAAGAACCGCTCGCCGAGCTCGAGCAGGCAGACGTCGAGCAGACGGACGCCGCGGTCGAGCGTGCTCGCACCGCGTTCCCGGCGTGGCGCGACGTGGCTCCGGCCGACCGTGCACGTCTCCTGCGCCGGCTCGCGACTCTCGTCGAGGAGCACGCGGAAGAGCTCGCACGCATCGAGTCGCAGAACGTCGGCAAGCCGATCGCCGGGGCCCGTGGCGAGGTCGGAATGGTTGCGCAGGTCTTCCACTTCTACGCGGGCGCGGTCGACAAGCACCACGGCGAGACGATTCCGGTGGCGGGCGGCGTCGACATGACGTTCCGCGAGCCGCTCGGCGTCGTCGGGCTGATCGTGCCCTGGAACTTCCCGCTCAACATCGCGTCCTGGAAGCTCGGGCCCGCGCTTGCGTGTGGGAACACCGTCGTCCTGAAGCCGGCGGAGCTGACGCCGCTGTCGGCGCTCCGCCTCGGCGAGCTCGTGCTCGAGGCCGGAATCCCGGAGGGTGTCGTCAACGTCCTCGTCGGCCCCGGCGCGGTCGTCGGTCGGCGGCTCGTCGAGCACCCGCACGTGGCGAAGATCGGGTTCACGGGCTCGACGGAGGTCGGCCGCCGCGTGATGGAGGGAGCGGCCGGGACGATCAAGCGCGTCACGCTCGAGCTGGGGGGCAAGTCGGCGAACGTCGTCTTCGCCGACGCCGACCTCGGGCGCGCCGCGGCAGCCGCGCCGTACGCTGTCTTCGACAACGCCGGCCAGGACTGCTGCGCACGGTCGCGCATCCTCGTCGAGCGGTCGGTCTACGACGAGTTCCTCGGGTACCTCGTGGAGGCGACCAGGCGCGTGCGCGTCGGCGACCCGGCGGACGAGGCGACGGAGATGGGGCCGCTGATCAGCGCAGCGCATCGCGAGACGGTCGCCTCGTTCGTCGAGGGAGAGCCGCACTTCCGTGGCGACGTCCCGAGCGGTGCGGGCTTCTGGTACCCGGCGACGCTCGTCGAGGCGACGAACGACGACCGCGTCGCGCGCGAGGAGGTCTTCGGCCCAGTCGCCGCCGTCATCCCCTTCGAGGACGAAGCGGACGCGGTGCGGATCGCGAACGACACTCCGTACGGGCTCTCCGGCTCGATCTGGACGCGTGACGGCGCCCGCGCGCTTCGCGTCGCGCGTGCACTCGACACGGGTGTGCTCTCGATCAACTCGAATAGCTCCGTGCGGGTTACGACCCCGTTTGGCGGTTTCAAGCAGTCGGGCTTCGGCCGCGAGCTCGGCATGCACGCACTCTCGGCGTACTCCGAGGTGAAGAACGTGTTCTACTCCACCGACTGATGGGTCGTCTCGACGGAAAGGTGTGCGTCATCACCGGTGCCGGCGGCGGCATGGGGCGTGACGCCGTGCAGCTCTTCACCCAGGAGGGCGCGTGCGTCTGCGCTGCCGACGTGAACCTCGCCGCGGCCGAGGAGACCGCGGCGTCGTGCGGCGACGCGGCGTTCGCGCTCTCGGTCGACGTCGCCGACGAGGAGCAGGTCGCCGCGATGATGGCTGCGACGGCGGAACGCTACGGCGGCATCGACGTCCTCTACAACAACGCGGGGATCATGCCGGAGGACGACGGCAGTATCCTCGAGACGAGCGTCGAGGCGTGGCAGCGCGTGCAGGACGTGAACACGAAGGGCGTGTTCCTGTGCTGCAAGCACGGCATCCCGTTCCTGCAGCGCCGCGGCGGCGGCTCCGTCATCAACGTCGCGTCGTTCGTCGCGATCGTGGGCGCGGCGACGTCGCAGATCTCCTACACCGCTTCGAAGGGCGCCGTGCTCTCGCTGACGCGCGAGCTCGCCGTGCAGTTCGCACGGGAGGGGATCCGCGTGAACGCACTCTGTCCGGGCCCGGTCGAGACGCCGCTGC
Source organism: Actinomycetota bacterium (assembly GCA_019237315.1). Classification (GTDB taxonomy): domain Bacteria; phylum Actinomycetota; class Thermoleophilia; order Gaiellales; family Gaiellaceae; genus PALSA-600. The sequence continues at coordinate 3,321 of JAFAHG010000253.1, read as the reverse complement.
TGCTCCGCCTGTTCGCCGACGATCCCGCGCGGCTCGAGCGGCGTCGCATCCACTGGCCGATGGGCCGCCTCGCGAAGCCGCGCGAGATCGTGAACGGCGCGCTCTTCCTCGCAAGCGACGAGTCGTCGTACGTGACGGGGTCGACCTTCCTCGTCGACGGCGGCCTGACCGCCGCGTACCTCACGCCGGAGTAGGCAGGACGCGCCGGCGCGCGAACGTCAGCAGCGTGCCGAACGCGATCATCTCGCTCTTCCCGATGAACTGACCGAGGAAGAACGTCAGCGAGCCGAACGCGATCGACAGGAACACGTAGCTGTCGAGGGCGTTGCCGACCGTTGCGGAAAGAGCGACGCCGAGCGTGAGGTTGCGGTTGCGGAGCGGGGTGAAGACGATCGCCTCGACCGTCTCGCTGACGGTGAACGCGACCACGCTGCCGACCGCGATCTTCTCGAGGCTCGTCCAGCCCGCCGCGTCGCCAATCCCCCACGAGAGAAGCCCGGCGGCGTAGACGAGCGGCATCGTCCAGCCGAGGCCGCGCAGCTGCTGCATCCAGTCCCGCAGGACGAGGACGCCGCCGATGCAGAACACCCCGGCAGGCGCGACGCGGCCGAAGCCGACCGAAACGACGTATGCAGACGCCAGCCAGTTCGCCAGGACGACGAGCCCGACGAAGACCGCCGCGAGCGCTGCGAACGTCTTCATGGCACTACAGTACGTCCAGTGGGAACGGAGTTCGTCGCCCTCGGCCACGCAGGGTCGGATCACTACGCCGGCCTCGAGACGTTCCCGAATCCCGGGATCGCCGTGGTCGAGATGGAGAGCGACGAGCTCACCGCGGTCTGCCCGGTCACGGGCCAGCCGGACTTCTATGTCGCCACGATCGAGTACGAGCCCGACGCGCTCTGCCTCGAGTCGAAGTCGCTGAAGCTGTACCTCGCGCGCTTCCGCGACGAGGGACACTTCTGCGAGGCGCTCGCGGTACGGGTCCGCGACGACGTCGCCGCGGCGCTCGCGCTCCCGCCCGACCGTGTCGCCGTGACGCTCGTGCAGAAGGCGCGCGGCGGGATCACCATCACGGCCTCGACCTGACGTTCGCCACGAGGCCGCCGGCGAAGAGGACCGCCGCCGCGACGAGGAGTGCGACGTGCAGTCCGTGCCCGAACGACGCCTTCGCGGCGGCGATCACCGGTCCGATCTCCGCGAGGAACTTCGCCGCGACAGGGTTCGCAGCGGCGGCCTGTGCCGCGTTCGCCGGGAGCCCGCCGTGCGTGACCGCGTTGATCACGAGGTCGCGGAAGACTTTCGGCACGCCGAGGTGGACGAGCCGACGCGTCAGGTCGCCGACGATCTGCGCGTTCACGACCGCGCCGAGCACGGCGACAGCCAGAACGCCGCCGAACTCGCGGCTGGTGTTCACCGTCGACGCCGCCATCCCGGAACGCTCCTGCGGCACGATCGAGAGAACAGCCGCCGTCACGGCGACGAGCGCGAGCCCGAGCCCGAAGCCGACGCCCGCGAGCGCAAGCGCGAGGAGCGCGACCGACGGATGCGGGTCGAGCAGCGCGTCGACCGCGAGCATCGTCCCGCCCGCGACCAGGCAGCCGACAGCCATCGGCACCCGCGGACCGCGGGCCGACGTGAGACGACCCGCAGCGAGACCGCCGAGCACCATCGCGACCGACATGGCGACGAACTGGAGCGCGATCTTCCCACCGGAGAACCCGGCGACGACCTGCAGGTAGAGCGCCGTGAAGAAGAACACGGCGAACAGGCCGAAGCTCGTCGCGAACGCGACTGCGGTTGCGGTGCTGAACTGGACGTTGCGGAAGAACTCGAGGCGAAGGACGGGATCCGCCGCGCGCCGTTCGATCGCGACGAACAGGACTGTGGCGAGAGCCGCCACCGCGAACAGCAGCGGCACCCACCACGTCGAGTAGCCGACGCTCTCGCCTTCGATGACGGCGAACGTCACGCTGCCGACCGCGGCCGCACCCGCCGCGAGACCCGGGACGTCGAGCCGGCGCCCTTCCCTGTCCGCGCTCTCGGGCAGCGTCTTCGCGGCGGCGGCGAACATGACCGCGCCGAACGCGAGGTTGAACCAGAAGACGTTCTGCCAGCCGCCCGCCGCGACGAGCCCACCGCCGAGCACCGGCCCGAGCGCGAGCGAGATTCCGGAGACGGCGGTCCACACACCGAGTGCACGCGCGCGCTCACGGCGGTCGGGGTAGATCTGCCGGATGAGCGAGAGTGTCCCCGGCTCGCACGCCGCGGCGCCGACGCCCATGACGACGCGGCCCACGATCAGGATCGAGGTCGAGTGCGCGAGCGCTCCGACGAGCGATCCCGCACAGAAGATCCCGATCCCCGCGAGCAACACCTTCTTCCGGCCGAGCAGGTCGCCGAGCGTCCCGCCGCTCAGCATCAGCGCGGTGAAGGCGAGCATGTAACCATCGACGATCCACTGCAGGCTCGTCACGCCCGCGCGCAGGTTCGTCTGGATGTCCGCGAGCGCGACGCTCACGATCGTGTTGTCGAGGAACGTGAGGAAGAGAACCGCGCAGACGACGGTCAGTGCGAGCGCGCGGCGGTCGCGCACGGTGTTACTTGCAGGCCGTCGGGACGACGCCCTGCAGCTTCACGAGCCGGCAGAAGCTCGCGTCGCCTACCTTCCACGTGCCGGCGACGAGCACGGCCTGTCCCGTGGCGGCGTTCAGTACCGTCTGGCCGGCGAGCGACACGGTGTACGTGACGTCCGCCGTCGTGGCGCTCGTGACCTTCACGTCGCTCACGCTCGCCTTCACCTGGTTCGCGAGCGGCGACGCGTTGATCGCGTTGATGAGCGATGCGAACTTCTGGCCGTTCTCGAGCAGCGAGATGCGCGTTTGCGCGGAGGTCGAGCCGCTGAAGAAGGCGGTCCAGCTCTTCTTGATCTCGTTGACCACGGCGGCGGACTGCGGCGCTCCGGCGCTCGTCGTCGACGTCGTCGACTTTCCGCCGCCGCAGCCGGCGAGCAGCACAGCGGTCGTGGCTGCGACCAGGACGGCTGCGGCGTACGTCCTCACTGGGGCGGAGCATAGATTCGGCCCCGGACCTCGCCCAGCTCCACAGGCCCGGCGCGGCCGCGGATCACGACCTCCTCGCCGTCCTCGAGGAACGGGGCGCCGAGCTCGAGCAACGAGCCGGGCTCCGGCGCCGAGATCGTTCCGGTCGCCAGGAGGTCACCCGGGCGGAGCCGCGTCCCGTTGGAGCGCAGGTGCGCGAGGAGCTGCGGTCCCGTCCAGTAGAGGGTGCGCGTGTCGGGGCGGGAGACCACCGTTCCGT
>JAFAHG010000233.1 GCA_019237315.1 Actinomycetota bacterium | reverse complement strand
GAGCGGCGAGGCGGCGGAAGTCGCGCGCGCGGAAGCACAGGCGGTGCTCGCGATGGTGCGCGACGAGAAGCGGCGCGGCCGGCTTGCGGATCTCGTCGCGGCAGTCGACGAAGGCGTCGTCGACGAGAACGACGCGGAAGCGCTCGGCGAGCTCCTCGAGCTCGGGCTCACCTCGGGCCGCATCCGCTCGGTGTACGGGCCCGAAGGCGAGCAGGCGATTCTCAGCCTCTACCGCCGGCTTCCCGCCGGTCGCGAGCTCACCGAGTCGACGCGCGAGCTGAACGCCGCGCTCGAGTCGCTGTCGGGCCGCGAGCTCGAGCGCGTGACGGTGAACGCTGTCGGGCCGGGCGAGTACGGCATCACGATCTCGACGCCCGACTTCGAGCTGGTGCTGCGGCTCGGCAAGGCGGGCGCGCGGCTCGCAAGCCTCGGCGCATGAAGACCTACTACATGGCCTGTCTCGACCTGACGGGGCGACGCGTCGTCGTCGTCGGTAGTGGTGGCATGGCGGACGAGAAGGTCGCGGGCCTCGAAGCATGCGGCGCCGTCGTCGACCGTGTCGCGCGCTACCGCCGCCGCGCGCTGCGCGGAGCATTCCTCGTCGTCGCTGCGACGAGCGATCGCGCACTGAACGAGCGCATCTACCGCGACGCCGAGCGCCGTGCGATGTTCTGCAACGTCGCCGACGTGCCGGAGCTCTGCAACTTCATCCTCCCCGCCGTGCACCGCGAGGGGCCGATCGCCGTCGCGGTGTCGACCGGCGGCGCCTCGCCCGCGCTCGCGAAGCGGCTGCGCGACAAGATCGCCGCGCTCGTCCGCCCCGAGCACGCCGACCTCGCCGAGGAGCTGCGCGCGATGCGGCCCGAGGTGAAGGCGAAGTTCAAGACCTACGAGGAGCGCCGCGACTACTTCGACGAGATCGTGCGGGAGCGGCTCTCGTGACGGTGTTCCTGGTCGGCGCAGGCCCGGGCGACCCCGGTCTCATCACCGCGAAGGGCCTCGACCTCGTGCGCACGTGCGAGGTGCTCGTGTACGACGTGCTCGTCGCGCGCGAGCTCGTCGACGAAGCGCCCGACGACGCGCTGAAGATCCCGCGCGAGGGCATGGCCCAGCACGAGCTGAACGACCTACTCGTCGACCTCGGCCGACAGGGATTCGACGTCGTGCGGCTGAAGGGCGGCGACCCGTTCGTCTTCGGCCGCGGGGGCGAGGAGGCGCTCGCTCTCCTCGAAGCCGACCTTCCGTTCGAGGTCGTGCCCGGCGTGTCCGCGATGAGCGCTGTCCCTGCGTCTGCCGGAATCCCGATCACGCACCGCGGCGTCTCGGCGCAGGTGACACTCGTGAGCGGCCACTCGGCGAACGGCGACGAGCTCGACTACGCGCAGCTCGCGGGCACACCCGGGACGCTGATCGTCTTCATGGGCCTTGCGCAGCTGCCGAAGCTCGCGGCGTCGCTGATCGCAGCCGGCAAGCCGGCCGACACCCCCGCGGCGGTCGTCTCGCGCGGCACGCATGCGGACGGCGAGTCCGTCAGCGGCGAGCTGCACGAGATCGCCGAGCTCGCGGCCGATCTCAGCTCGCCGGCACTCCTCGTCGTCGGCGACGTCGTCGCCGTCGGCGCGCAGCTCGCGGCACTACGTCACGCCGTCGCGTCCTAGCGGCGCGTGACGCGCGCTCCTATGCTGACGCGGTGCTGGCCGCGGCCCCGGAGGAACGGACGATCCTGCCCGACCCGGGAAGAGAGAACGACGCGCCGGCGTTGGAGGACGCATGAGCCCGCACCCCCGGCGCTGGGAAGCGCTGCCCGTCATCCTCGTCGCGACGTTCATGGCGCTCTTCGACGTGTTCGTCGTCAACGTCGCCGCCCCGAGCCTCCAGCGCGACCTCCATGCCTCGTCGTCCGACCTCCAGCTCGTCGTCGGCGGCTACTCGTTCTCGTACGCAGCGCTCCTCGTCACCGGCGGCCGCCTCGGCGACCGCTACAGCTACCGCCTCGGCTTCCTCGGCGGCATGGCGCTCTTCACGATCGCGTCGCTCGCGTGCGGGCTCGCGACGTCGCCCTCCGTGCTGATCGGCGCACGCGTCGTCCAGGGGATCGGCGCAGCGGTGATGGTGCCGCAGGTGCTCGCGCTGATCACCGCGCTCTTCCCGCCGGAGGAGCGGACGCGCGCACTTGCGTGGTTCGGCGTCGCCGTCGGCCTCGGCGCGATCGCCGGACAGATTCTCGGCGGAGCGCTCGTGCAGGTGAACTGGTTCGGCTGGGGCTGGCGCATGGTCTTTGCGGTCAACATCCCGATCGGGATCGCGACGATCGCGCTCGGCGCGCGTCTCCTGCCGCGCGACCGCTCGTCCTTGCACCCGCAGCTCGACGGGATCGGCGTGCTCGGCGTCACCGGGGCGCTCGCACTCGCGCTCATTCCGCTGACGCTGGGCCACGACCAGGGCTGGCCGTGGTGGCTCGTCGTGCCGCTCTGCCTGTCGCCGCTCGCATTCGTCGCCGCGGCGCGCTACGAGCGCGGGCTCGCACGGCGCGGCGGGCAGCCTGTGCTCGACCTCGCGCTCTTCCGCTTCCGTTCGTTCAGCGCGGGCGTCCTCGTGACGATCGGCGTCTTCATGTACTTCGGCAGCGTGCTGCTCGGGCTGACGCTCTTCCTGCAGCTCGGGCTGGGACTGTCGGCGCTCGACGCGGGACTCACGTTCGCGCCGCTCGGCGTTTCGTTCGCACTGACGTCGATCGCGGCGCGCAGGCTCGTCGCGCGGTACGGACCTCGCGTCGCAAGCGCAGGCATCGTCGTCGCGTTCACGGCGCTGCTCGTCCAGGTACTCGACATCCACTTCTCCGGCAACGCGATCGACGCGCAGCGGCTCGCACCGGTGTTCTTCCTCGTCGGCATCGGCAACGGGCTCGTGATCCCGTCGCTGATCGGCGTCTCACTCGTCGACGTCGCGCCCAACGAAGCCGGCGCCGCGGCGGGCACGCTTGCGACCGGGCAGCAGTTCGCCCTGGCCGCGGGGGTCGCCGTGCTCAGCGAGATCTTCTTCACCGCGCTCGGACACCACCCGGCGAAGCACAACTACATCCACGCGATCCAGTACGTCTTCGTGCTCGACATCGCGCTGCTCGCCGCGAGCTTCGCCGTGAGCCTGCTGCTGCCGCGGCCGAGACGCCAGCCGGTGCCCGAGCCGGCGTTCGAAGCAGCATGATCGAGCGCCTGATCGGCCGCCCGCTGCACTACGCGTGGCTGATCGTCATCGTCACCTTCGTCACGCTGATCACCACGGCGGGCTTCCGCGCGACGCCGGGCGTGCTCATCGTCCCGCTACAGAAGGAGTTCGGCTGGTCGCGCGGGACGATCTCGATCGCGATCTCGATCGG
>JAFAHG010000131.1 GCA_019237315.1 Actinomycetota bacterium | reverse complement strand
CCGCCGCGAGATCGCCGTCGTCTACCGCACGAACGCGCAGAGCCGCGTGCTCGAAGACGTGCTCGTCCGGCAAGGCATCGACTACCAGGTGATCGGCGGCCCGCGCTTCTACGAGCGCGCCGAGATCAAGGACGCGATCGCGTATCTCCAGGTGGTCGACAACCCGTACGACGCGGTATCGCTGACGCGCATCGCGAACCGGCCGCGACGCGGGCTCGGCGACACCTCCCTCGCGCGGCTGCAGGGCTTCGCCGACGGCCAGGCGATCTCGCTCTGGGAAGCATTCGCGCGCGCCGAGGAGGCGGGACTCGCGCCGGCGTCGTTGCGCGCGGCGCAGTCGTTTCGCAGCCTGCTCCAGTCGCTGATGGCGGGTGCGCTCGACATGAGCGTGAGCGAGGTCGTCGAGCGGATGCTCGAGCGCTCGGGCTACCTCGAGGCGCTCGAGGCCGAGCGCACGATCGAGGCGCGTGGGCGCATCGAGAACCTCGAAGAACTCGTGGGTGTCGCGCGCGAGTACGAGGAAGCAGCGGAGGAGCCGTCGCTCTCCAACTTCCTGCAGGAGATCTCGCTCTACTCCGACCAGGATGCGATCGCCGACGCCGACGAGGCCGGCCAGGTGACGCTCCTCACGCTGCACAACGCGAAGGGGCTCGAATACCGCGCCGTGTTCGTGATCGGGATGGAGGAGGGGATCTTTCCGCACTCGCGCTCCATCGAGGAGAACGACGTCGAGGAGGAGCGGCGCCTCTGCTACGTCGGGATGACTCGCGCGAAGGAGCGGCTGACGCTCACGCACGCGATGCGCCGTTCGCTCTACGGGCGCACCGACGCGAACCTGCCCTCGCGATTCCTCGACGAGCTTCCGCAGGCGGGCGTCGAACGGGAGCGGCTCTCGCCGGCGTCGTGGTCGGGCTACGGCCGGCGCGAGGTCGCGCCGCGGACGGATGTCCCGACCCTCTCGACCGGCGACGCGGTGCGGCACACCACCCTCGGCGCCGGGATCGTCACGCGGATCGAGGCCGACGGCGTCGTCACCGTCCGCTTCGAGGACGGGGCGGAGCGGCGGCTGATGCTGGAGTACGCCCCGCTCGAGAGGATTCCGTAGGTTCGCGACGAAAAACTTGCGTTTTCCCCTGCAAATGGGCTAGGGTCCCGCCCCCATGGGCTCGGGGCGCCGTCTCGCAGCCGTGACCGTCCTCGCACTGACGCTCGCGGCTCCCGTCTCTGCGTCCCGGGGCGTCTCGCCCGGGGCGCTCACCGACGCAGCCAGCCTGACGTTCACGTGGCCGGCGCAGGGGACGATCACGACGCCGTTCATCCTTCACTGGCACGACGGGATCGACATCGGGATGCTCCGCTCGCTGACCGTGCGCGCCGCCGCGGCGGGAACGGTCGAGCTCGTCGGGCAGCCGACCGGGTTCGAGGGCTACGGCAACATCGTCCTCATCCGGGTGACCTCGACGATCGAGACGCTCTACGCGCATCTCTCCTCGTGGTCGGTGAAGCCGGGCGACACGGTCGTCGCGGGTCAGCCGATCGGCATCGCAGGCTGCACGGGGATCTGCACCGGGACGCACCTGCACTTCGAGGTGCGCGACTCGGGCGTGCCCGTCAACCCGTTGCAGTTCCTGAACTAGCGCAGCCGCAGCGCGCCGAGCTCGGCGAGCTCGCGCACGAGCCTGACCGACGCGCGGCGTGTGCCGTCGTCAGCGTTCCGCAGGAGGCGGCGTAGCTTCGTCTTCCCGTCGAGCCGCTCGACGATGGCGAGCGCGGCGGGTGTCGTCTCGATCGTCGAGCTCGTGCCTTCGACGAGCTGCACGCGTGCTTCCGCGCGGCCGCGCGGGCCGAGCTCGTGCTCGAGCTCGACACGCAGCGCGAGTGCGGGCCGCTCGTCGAGTAGATCCGTCGTCGTCAGCCGTGCGCGGTTCTCGAACGCGCGGCGCACCTGGTCCCCCGCTTCGTCGAGCCCGTCCTCGTCGATACCGTCGACGCGCACGCCGTGTCGTTTCCCCGGCCGCTTGTGGAGCGCGATCACGCCTTCGCTGACCCAGCCGGCGTTCAATTCGTCGAGGTAGCCGCTCCACGAGGTGATCGCCTCCGCGAGTTGCTCGGGCTCGTCGGCATGCTCGCGGTTCCACGACGCCG
>JAFAHG010000047.1 GCA_019237315.1 Actinomycetota bacterium | reverse complement strand
GCAGCGGCCCGAGCGACGCGGCGGGCGTGATCAGCGCGAGCCCGAGCGCGCCGCCCGACCCCGCGAGCGCGAGCTTGAAGAACCGCCGCCGCGTGAGCGAGTCGCCCGACTCCTCCGCGATCTGCACGATCGTCTCCTGCTCGTCCTGGTGCTCGTTCTCCGGGTAGTCGTGCTCGACCTGCTGCTCGCTCACGAGCCGCTTCGCGGTGACGATGAGACCTGCGGCAAGGAAGCAGAACGCGAGGCCGAGCGCGCCGCCGAGGAGCTGCGTGTGGTTCGGCAGGCGGTCGAGCGCGTAGACCGCGACGAATGCGATCGCGCAGATCGAGCTCGCCCCGAAGCACGCGATCGCGACGAGCTCGGCCCGCGGCTGCGGCTCGCGCTCGGGGACGATGCGCTCGAGCACGGCGTCGTTCAGCTGCGGGCTGCGCCGCCCGAGCAGCAGCAGCACGCCCGAGACGAGCATGTCCTTCGCCCTACTCATGCTTCAACCGCTCCCCGATGACGACGCACGCCACGATCAGGACGGCCATCGCGACCAGCCAGGTCACGAGCCCCTCCGGAACCGGGCCGATGTGGCCGATCGCCCAGCCGCCGCGGTCGTCCGGATGCTTCGCGTACTGGACGTAGCGGATGATCGAGTCGAGCTCCGCGTTCGAGATCGCCTTCGTCGAAAACGTGGGCATCACATACGGCCCGATGCGCACCGCCTCCGCGATTTGCACCGCCGAGTCGTCCTCGAGCGGCGGCGGGACCGCGCCGGTGACGAAGCCGCCCTCCCCGACGACCTGGTGACAGCCGGCGCAGTGGTCCGTGAACGCCGCCATCCCGACGGAGAGGTTTCCGCGCTTCGGGTGCGGCGTCGGGATCGCGGGACCCTTGCCGAGCGACGCGACGTACGCGACGAGCTCGTCGATCTGCCGCGGCGAAAGGACGAGGTGCGTGCGGCGCGGCTGCAGGCCGACGTGCTGCAGCGGCATGTAGCCGGTCGTGAGGTAGAAGTCGGCCGCGAGCGCTCCGACGCCCTTCAGCGACGGCGCGATCGCCTCCTGCTGCGCCTGCAGCCGCAACGGGCCGGCACCCGCGCGCTTGACGTTGCTGGTCGTCACGCCCTGGCCGTTCGCGCCGTGGCACGAGACGCAGTACTGGCCGTACAAATTCTTGCCCTGGCCGACGAGGCTCGCCGACGCAGGTGCGGCGAGCGCGAGAGCGACGACGAGGATGAGCTTCACGCCTGGTTGCACGTCACGTCGAAGATGGAGGCGAACCCGTCGAGGAGGACCATCCCGAGGAAGAGCGCGTTCGCCGTCACGGCGGCGATGGCGAAGAAGCGAATGCGCGAGAGCGGCGGCTCGTCTTCGTAGCTCGTCGCGCGCGTCGCGCGCAGCACCATGAGCGAGGCGGCCCAGGCGCCGACGACACACAGCGCCGCCGCCCCCATTAGCGCGCCCTCCCACGTGTCGTTGGAGATTCCCCACCGCTGCCCGCCGACCGAGCACTCGGCTTGCGTGATGCCGAACCCGAGCACGTGCTGCGTCGCCCAGACGAGCCCGCCCGCGAACAGGCCCGCCCATTGCAGGATCTCGAGCCGACGCCGATTCATGCGCGTGCGGAGAGGAGCGTCCCGATGACGACGATCGTGATCACGTTGACCGCGTGCCAGTACCACGCGATCGCCTGCGTCGCGTTCGCGCGGTAGGTCGTCAACCCGCGCGCGAGCTTCCACAGGAGCCACAGGCTGAACAGCATCCCGAGCAGCACGTGCGCGTGGTCCGCGCCGAGAAGCGTGAAGTAGATCGACCCGTATGCGCCGGTCGTCGCGTCGAACTGATGCAGCCTGTCGGTGTAGTCGTGGATCTCGTAGGCGAAGTAGCCCGCCTGCACGAACAGCGCCGCGAGGACGAAGAAGCGCGTCGCGCCGACTCGTCCGCGGCGAACCGCGCGCGACGCGAGCTGCATCGGCACGCTCGTCGACACGAGCACCGCGAGCATGACGAGCGGCACGAGGAGATCCGGCTTCGGCACTCCCGCCGGCGGCCACTGCGCGTTGTGAAAACGCAGGTAGAAGTACGACGCCACCATGCAGCCGAAGAGCATGCTCTCGCTGCCGATCAGGATCAGCATCCCCCAGACCGCCGCAGGGAGGCCGTTGCGCCGCGCGATCGCGGCCGCGACGGCTGCCGCGCCTTCGGCCTCCGTCGTGTGCGGCACGTTCGCGATCCGGCGGCCGCCGGCGACGTAATCCGTCATCCCTCCTGCGGCTCCTTCGCGTGCCAGCCGACGAGGACGAGCGCGCACGAGATCAGCACGAGCCCCGCGAGCGCGAACTTCTCGAGGACGAGGCACGTGAACACGAGCCCCATCGTGAGCGCGAGGAGCGGCGGCCACGGCGAGTCGTGCGGCATCTCGACGATCTCGGACAAGACGCCGTCCACCTCTGACACCGCAACCTGCTCGTGCCCTTCCTCGAGGACGAGGATTCCCTGTTCGAGCTTGCGCCGGTCCTCCGCGCGGTCGGCGTCGTCCCAGTTCGGGTACGCGCTCGTCACCTTCGGGATGACGGCGTAGTTGTACTCGGGCGGCGGCGAGGTCGTCGTCCACTCGAGCGTCGGTCCGTGCCACGGGTCTGCGCCCGCGGGTTCGCCGCGGCGGTAGCTCCAGAAGAGGTTGCCGATCAGCAGCAGCATCCCCGCGGTCGTGATGAACGCGCCGACGGTCTCCGCGAGGTTGTCCGCGCCCCACCCGAGCCCGCTCGGATACGTGTACTCGCGGCGCGTCATCCCGTGCAGCCCGAGCAGGTGCATCGGGAAGAAGAGGAGGTTCGTACCGACGAAGATGAACCAGAAGCTGATCTGTCCCGGCCGCTCGACGTACAGCTTCCCCGTGATCTTCGGGAACCAGTAGTACATGCCGCCGAAGATCGGGAAGACCGCGGCGCCGAAGATGATGTAGTGGAAGTGCGCGATGACGAAGTAGGTGTCCGTCACCTGCTGGTCGAACGGCACCGCGAGGAACATGATCCCGGTGAGCCCGCCGGTGACGAACATGAAGATGAACCCGGCGATGAAGAGCAGCGGCGTCCTGAACTGCGCCGACCCCGTGATGAAGGACATGCACCATGCGAACACCTGGATCGTCGACGGAATCACCACCATCGACGTCCCGGCGGCGAAGAAGACGACGGCGATCGTCGGCATCCCGGTCGCGAACATGTGGTGTGCCCACACGCCGAAGCCGATGTAGACGACGAGCAGCTCGGCGATCGCGACGAGCGGGAACGCCACCACCTTCCGCTGCGTGAACGCGGGGATGATCGAGGTCGCGATCCCGAACGCGGGGACGATCAGGATGTAGACCTCCGGGTGCCCGAAGAACCAGAAGAGGTGCTGCCAGAGCAGCGCCGAACCGCCGGCCGCGGTGTCGAAGAAGTGCGTGCCGACGTTGCGGTCGAGGTAGAGGAAGATCGTGTCGACCGAGAGCGACGGCAGCGCGAAGAGCAACCCGAACGCCGCGGCGAACATCGCATAGCAGAACAGCGGCATCCGGTTGAGCGACATCCCCGGCGCGCGCGACTTCAGCATCGTGACGATGAAGAGCCCCGCGGTGAGCGTCGAGGCGATCGAGTTGAAGAGGACGCCGAGGCAGTAGAAGTCGATGTTGTGCCCGGGGTCGAACTGCCGGCTCGCGAGCGGCACGTAGTCGAACCACCCGGCGTTCGGCGCTGCGCCGAGCGCGAGGCTCGTGTAGATGAAGATCCC
>JAFAHG010000205.1 GCA_019237315.1 Actinomycetota bacterium | reverse complement strand
CTGTTGATGCCGAGCGCGAGGCCACGCTCGTTCGCCGGGAACGCGTCGGTGAGGATCGCGCTCGAGTTCGCGAACACCATCGCGCCGCCGACGCCCTGGCCGATGCGCATCGCGATCAGCCACAGCGCACCGGCGCCGCCGTGCAGCCACGTGACCGAGAGGAGGATCGAGAACACGGTGAAGACGGCGAAGCCGAGGTTGAACATGCGGACGCGGCCGTACATGTCGCCGAGCCGGCCGAGGCTGACGAGCAGCACGGCCATCACGACCATGAAGCCGAGGATCAGCCAGAGGAGGTAGCTCGTGTTGCCGGGAGCGAGCGGATCGATGTGGATGCCGCGGAAGATGTCGGGCAGCGCGATCAGGAGGATCGACGAGTTGATCGTCGCCATCAGCATCCCGAGCGTCGTGTTCGAGAGCGCAATCCACTTGTAGTCGAGCTTCTTCATATTGACGTTTACGTAAAGTAGCAGACGACGGGCCGCATCCGGACGGGGCGCGCGGGCGTTCACCCCGTGGTGATCCACTACGACAGCCACGCCATGCGCGCGTGCTTCGCCGCCCGCCCCGACGTCGTCGAGGCCCGCCTCGGCGCTGCACCCGGACGCGTCCTCCGCGTCCGCTTCGAGGGCGCGACCGCCTACGTCGTCTTCGGCCGGGACGAAAGCGACGCGCGCACGCAGGGGCGCACGGTGGCGGCCGCACGCGCGAACGCCTTCACGATCAGCGCCGCGGGCTCGACCGGGAACCTCGCGTTCTTCGTCGTCGGCCCGCTGAACGGCGCGATCGCGAGCGAGATCAGGAGCTGCTTCGCGCAATCCGCACGAAGCAGCTCCCCCCTCGCCGCCTAGTTAGTCGAAGTGCCCGCCGTTGCAGGACTTGTCGCCGTTGGCGATCTGCGTCAGCTTCTGGTCCATCTGCTGCTGTAGCTGCACGTCCTGCTGGTTCGTCGCGTCGAAGGGGCCGAGCGCGGTGCCCGTCCACTCGACGTCCGGCATCAGGCCGGGGCCCTCCGCGGTGATGCGGTACTGGCTGCCGACGCCGGGCTGGCGGAACGCCGTCTGTCCCGGCGGGTGGATGTAGCCGCCCTTCGTCGGGTCGAAGCCGAAGAACCCGTAACAGAAGATCCCGCTCGGGTTGTGCGGCACGAACGAGTTCTCACGGTGCCAACCCGGGCCGTAGGCCGGCGAGTTGAACGTGTCGAGGTAGATCAGGCGTCCGAACGAGTCGGTCGGCGCGCCGACCGACGTGGTGCCGAAGCCGTAGATCGGCTTCCCGAGGTACGTGTACCGGCCGAAGACCTCGTCGAACTTCCCGCCGTAGACCCAGTCCTGGTACACCTCGAGCTGCGGCAGCGCGGTGTTGAAGTGCGAGAGCTCGAGCCACACCGCCTTCTGCTGCGGCGTCCACGGGTCGTACCCGAGATCGGGGAGGGGCTGCGCGAAGTCCTGCAATGCCCAGTACGAGCCGTCAGGTGCAGTGCAACCCGCCACGAACCAGGCCAGCTTCGGGCCCGTGTACGGCTTGCACTCGTTCGTGAACGTCTTCCACGTCGTCTGGTGGTACAGACCCCAGCCGCCGCCGTAGTCGACCGTGAGCGTCGTCTGCTTCGCGCCCTTCGTGGGCGGAAGCGCGTTGATGCCCTTGCCGACGACGAGGACGTGACGCGAGAGTCCGTCCGCGTTGTAGAGCAGCAACGCACGGCCTTGCTTGTCGACTTCGATCTTGACGTCCGTGGCGTTGCGATCGATCAGGAGTGATGCGCCTGCCGGCCCGGCGACGGCCAACGTGACCGCGACGCCGAGCACCGCAAAGAGAACCTTCCGAAACTTCAACTGACCCCTCCGAAACTAGACAACGCCTTTCATAAGAGCGGCGATGACCACTTTCGACAATGGGTCCTTCGGCCCATCTTTGGGCCCGTGGGTCCCAGTTACCCGGGGTTCTCGAAGCGCGCCGTGGTGTAGCCGTCGAGCAGCGGCACGTTGAGCGTGAAGGTCGCGAGGAGCAGCGTCATGATCACGAGCACGACACCGTGCGTGTGGTCGTAGACGAACGCGAACTCGATCATCCCCGCGATCACGACGTAGGCGATGAGCGCGTAGCCCGCGACCTGGCGGAACCGCCTCCACGCGAAGCCGGGCCTCCGCGCGACGAGGAACGCGTTCAGCGCGAGGACGGCCACGGCGGCGGCGAGGAGGACGACGGCCGGTGCCAGCGGCGCGCGCTTCGGGAGGTACGCGGCGAGGTAGATGACGCCGGCCGCGACGAAGCCGATCGAGAGCATCCCGAGCTCGGTCACGCGTGGTTCCGCGCGCTCGGCCGCCGCTGCGTGTTCGGCAGCGGCGGTCACGACGCGAGCTTTGTCATGATCACGAGGGTCGCGACCTGCATCACGCCGGTGACGCCGGATGCGTAGATGAAGCGGCGCATCAGCTTCTGCACGATCGCGGGGTTCGGCTGCGGCTTCTTGAGCTCGAAGAGGACGGCGATGTTCGCCGGCTGGAGGAGCGCGAGCGCGACGGCGGCCATCACCGCGACCACGCCCATCGACGCGACGACCCATGCGTGCTTGCCGTACGAGGTGTTCAGCATCCCGTTCGCGCGTGCGAGCTGGAAGCCGGCGGCGAGCGTCATCGTCACGAGCGTCGGCATGATCAGCAGCATCTTCGGCATCAGTCGCTTCGTGAGCTCGACCCGCGCCGGGATCGGCAGCGAGCGCATGATCGGGCCGATCACGAAGCCCATGAACAGGTCGAGCGCGGTCCACAT
>JAFAHG010000173.1 GCA_019237315.1 Actinomycetota bacterium | reverse complement strand
CCTCGGCGTCCATCAGCGGCGGGACGCTCTACATCGGCGACTACTGCGGCCGGCTGCTCGCGCTGAACCGTTCGACGGGACGGCTCCGCTGGGCCGGATTCGTCAACGGCCGCATCTACGGGACGCCTGCCGTCGCCGGTCGCCGTGTGTTCGTCGGCTCCTCCGACGGCGGGTCGATGAACGCGTTCACGACGTCCGGCCGCGTCCTCTGGCGCCGGTACTTCGGGTCGTACGTCTACTCGTCGCCCGCGGTTTGGGGCGGGCGCGTCTACTTCGGCACGTACGCGGGCTGGTTCTACGCGCTGAACGCCGCGACCGGCGGGACGAGCTGGAGCGTGTCCGCGGGCGGCCCGATCTCGGGCGCGGCGGCCGTCGTCGACGGCGTCGCGTATGCGGGCTCGTTCGCGCATCGCATCCTCGGCGTCGACGCGCGACGGGGCCGCGTCGTGCTCGACTTTCCCCACGGGGAGTACGTCCCCGTCTCCGGTGACGCGCGCAGGCTGCTGTTGCACGGGTACTCGCGCCTGTACGCGGTCACCGAGAGGTGAAGCGCCTCCTCCTGATCGCGGCGGCGATCGTCGTCGCGCTCGTCGTGGGTGCGGGCGTCGGCTACTACCTGCACATCCGCCATGCCGAGCGGAACATCCGCGGCTCCTCGACGGTGCAGTTCGTGCCGACGGAGATCCCGAAGCCGGCGCCGAAGCCGCCCGGTGTCTCGTGGCCGATGTACGGGCTCGACCAGGAGCGGCTCCGCTTCGCGAACGGCATCTCGCTCGCCCCGCCGTTCCGGCTGCTCTGGACGTTCCGTGCGCGCAACCTGATCGAGTTCCCGCCCGCGGTCGCGTACGGCCGCCTCTACTTCGCGAACAACAGCGGCGTGCTGTTCGGGGTCTACGCGAACACGGGAAAGACGGCGTGGACGTTCGCCTCGCGTCGCTGCCAGGCGATGTCGCCTGCGGTGAACGCGCAGACGGTGTACGCGACGTTCCTCAACCATCCGCCGTGCAACGCGAGCGGTGGAAATCTCGACGGCGAGATCGTCGCGTTGAACGCCGGCTCGGGGAAGGTGCGCTGGCGGCGCCAGACGGGCCCCTCGGAGTCGTCGCCGCTCGTGCGCGGGAACGACGTCTACGTCGGCGACTGGAACGGCCGCGTCGACGACTTCGACGCGACGACGGGCGACCTGAAATGGACCTTCAAGGCGGGCGGCAAGGTGAAGGACGGCATCGCCGCGTCGGGGAACAGCCTCTTCTTCGGCGCGTACGACTCGCACGTGTACGCCGTCGACGCGCGCAACGGGAAGCTGCTCTGGAGGGCGAGCTCCCAGCCGCGCTTCGGACAAAGTGGCGAGTTCTACGCGACGCCGGCGATCGCGTACGGGCGCGTGTTCATCGGCTCGACCGACGGCAAGGAGTACGCGTTCGGCGCGACGACGGGCGACATCCTCTGGTCGCACTCGACCGGCGGCTACGTGTACTCGTCGTCCGCGGTCTGGCGGCAGCGTGTGTACGCGGGCTCGTACTCCGGCTCGCTCTTCTGCTTCGACGCGGCCACCGGCGACGTGAAGTGGTCGTTCAAGGCGAACGGGCCGATCTCCGGTTCCCCCACGATCGTGTCGGGGCGTGTGTACTTCGCGACGCTGAAACGACGGACGTACGCGCTCAACGCGGCGACGGGCGCGCTCCTGTGGACGTATCCGGACGGCGAGTACACACCCGTCGTCGCCGATCCGACGCACCTCTACCTCGTCGGATACACGCGACTCTACGGTCTCGAGGAGAAGCGAGCGGTACCCTCCGTGCATGCGGTACCTCGTCACCGGCGCAGCGGGGTTCATCGGGTCGCACCTCGGCGAAGCGCTCCTCCGAAGCGGCCATGACGTCGTCGGGATCGACTGCTTCACCGACTACTACGACCCGGCGCTCAAGGAGGAGAACGCGCGCGCGCTCGACGTGCGGCGCGTCGACCTCGCCGAAGAGGAGCTCGACTTCGCCGGCTTCGACGGCGTCTTCCATCTCGCGGGCCAGCCGGGCGTGCGCAGCTTCGGCGAGGTCTTTCCGCTCTACCTGCGCCGCAACGTGCTCGCGACGCAGCGCGTGTTCGACGCGGCCGTGCGCGACGGTGTGCGCGTCGTGTTCGCGTCGTCGTCGTCCGTCTACGGCGCGGCGGAGCGCTACCCGACGCCCGAGGACACCCCGCCGCATCCCCTGTCGCCGTACGGAATCACGAAGCTCGCGTGTGAGCATCTTGCCAACGCGTATGCGCGCGCGTTCGGGCTCGACTGCGTCGTGCTGCGGTACTTCAACGCCTTCGGGCCGCGGCAGCGCCCCGACATGGCCTTCACGCGCATCGCGTTCGCGCTCGCCGAGGGTTCGACGTTCGAGCTCTTTGGCGACGGCGACCAGTCCCGCGGGTGGACGTACGTCTCCGACGTCGTCGACGGAACGATCGCCGCGATGGAGCGCGGCACCGGGACGTACAACGTGGGTGGGGCGGTCG
>JAFAHG010000125.1 GCA_019237315.1 Actinomycetota bacterium | reverse complement strand
TACCGCGCTCTGGTGCGCCGGCGCGATCGCCTGTGCGTTCGCGGTCGAGGCGGGCGCATATCTCGCGTCGGACGCGTGCTACGCGAGCATCACGGCAGATGTGCTCGCACGCATGCGGAGGGCGATGTTCGACGGTCTCGGGCCGCTGGGGCCGGAAATGCGCGCACGCTTTTCGTCTCGCTTCGTCTCCGACGTCGAGACGTTCGAGGAGCTCACCGTCGGGGCGCTCGACCAGGCGTCGATGGGACTCTTCGATCTCGTGGCGGCACTGGCCGCCCTCGCGCTGCTCGACGGCTCGCTCGTCGCCGTCGTCGCGGGCGGCGTCGCGGTGTGGATCGTCGTCGTTCGCGCGCTCCGCGCACCGGTCGCTCGGGCCAGTCTGCGCCGTCAGGAGGGTCTCGAGCTCATGAGCTCACGGCTCTCGTCCGGTGTCGGATTCCACGAGGCGGTTGCGCGCGTGGCGGCGGCCGAACGCCGCGTCGGCAGGATCAGCGCGGCACACCGGCATGCCGGGCTTGCTCTCTCCGGCGTCGGCCCCGCCGCCGTCGTGTTCGCGGGCGTGCTCCACGGCGTGGGTGCCGGTGCGCTCCTGTCGGCGTACCTGCTCTCGACGCGCGCGTTCGTGGCCACGGACGTCCTGTTCGACATCAAGCTCGACGTCGAGCTGGCGCGTGGCGCCGTTGCCCGCTGCTTCGCGCTCGTCGACCGCGCGGCTATGCTCACGACATGAACCTGCCTGCGAGGCGATTCGCGTTTACCCGGCCCCGACGCGGGACCGGGGCAGGGGCGCTCGGCGCCTGAGCTTCGCTCCCGGTCGGGGCCTGAACCGACGTAGCCCGCGACCGAGGAGAGCACATGGACTGGCAGGAACACGAGCACGAGGCGACACGCGCGATCGAAGGCGCCGCAACCGCGGACGACCTCGACGCAGCGCGCGTGACGTACCTCGGCCGCAAGAGCGAGCTCGCACAGGCCTTACGCGGCGTGCGCGACCGCGAGACGGGGATGCTCCTGAACGGCATTCGCATTCGCCTCGAGGCTGCGGTCGCCGAGCGCGAGCGGGTCCTCGCCGACGAGGAGCTCGAGCGGCGCCTGCGCGACGAGGTGATCGACGTCACGCTCCCCGGTGAGGAGCTGCCGCTCGGCCATATCCACCCGATCACGCAGGTGCGGCGCATGGTCGAGGACGCCTTCCTCGGGCTCGGGTACGAGGTGCGCGACGACCGCGAGGTCGAGACCGTCGAATACAACTTCGACAAGCTCGCTTTCGGCCCGACGCACTCGGCGCGCTCTCCGCGCGACACGTTCTTCTTCGAGAACGGCACCGTGCTGCGGACGGAGACGAGTCCTTCGCAGATCCACATCCTCGAGGAGAAGCCGCCGCCGATCTACATGGTGTCGATCGGCCGTGTCTATCGGCGCGACGCGATCACCGCGACGCGCTATCCGATCTTCCACCAGTTCGAAGGGCTGGCGGTCGACAAGGGGCTGACGCTCGCCGACCTGCAGGGGACGTTGCTGCACGTGATGCGTGCGCTGTACGGACCCGAGCGGCGCGTTCGGTTCCGCACGCACTACTTCCCGTTCACGGAGCCCTCGATCGAGCCGGACGTGTCGTGCGGGATCTGCGGCGGCGCCGGCTGCCGCACCTGCAAGTTCTCCGGCTGGATCGAGATGGGCGGCGCCGGCATGGTCGACCCGCGCGTGTTCGAGAACGTCGGCCTCGACCCCGAGGAGTGGAGCGGGTTCGCGTTCGGGTGCGGCCTCGAGCGCACGGCGCAGCTCCGGCACGACATCCCAGACATCCGCGCGCTGTGGGAAGGCGACCTGCGCGTGCTGAGGCAGTTTTGAGAGTCCCGGTCTTGTGGCTGCGGGACTACGTGCCCGTCGACATGCCGCTCGCGGAGCTCGCGACGCGCCTGTCGGTCGCGTCCGCCGAGGTCGAGGGGATCGAGACCCGCGGCGTCGCGGACGAGAACGGCAACCTCGGCCTCTTTCGCGTCGGGCGTGTCGTCGAAGCGGTGAAGCATCCGAATGCCGACCGTCTGCAGCTGACGAAGGTCGACATCGGCGAGAGCGAGCCGCGTTCGATCGTGTGCGGCGCGTGGAACTTCGGCGCCGGTGCCACCGTCGCGGTCGCGTTGCCGGGCGCGGTGCTTCCCAACGGCGTGACGCTCGAGCAGCGCAAGGTGCGCGGCGAGAT
>JAFAHG010000063.1 GCA_019237315.1 Actinomycetota bacterium | reverse complement strand
ACCGACCAGGTGCGGATCGACCGCGAGGAGATCTACGACATCCTCGACCAGATGCGCGCGACGATCCCGGAGGAGATCAAGCAGGCCCGCTGGATCGTCAAGGAGCGCCAGGAGATGCTCGCCGAGGCGAAGCGCGAGCAGGACCGGCTCCTGCAGGAAGCGCGTGAGCAGGCGGTCCGCGAGGCGTCGCAGACCGAGATCGTCAAGCTCGCCGAGCGCCAGGCGCAGGAGATCATCGACGAGGCGCGTCGCCAGGCACGCGAGATGCGCCTCGAGATGGAGGACTGGGCAGACGGCATGCTCGCCACGCTCGAGAACAACCTCGACAAGTTCCTCACCGCCGTCCGCCGCGGCCGCGACCGGCTGCACGAGCGCTCGCAGGAAACCGTCGTCGCGGGCATCGGCCCGATCGGCATCGACGACAACGGCTCCGGCTACTAGCGCCACCCCCGCCGGTACCCTGGCGGGATGACGAGCTTCAAGCTGCGGCAACTGAAGCTCCGGCCCGGCGAGGAGTACAGGGACGAGCTCGAGGTCGAGCTCTCGCCGTTCGAGTTCGGCGGGCAGCGCTACGTGCCGGTCCCGGCGAAGGTGCCCGCCGAGTTCGTCGTCAACCGCGGGACGACCGGCACCGTCTTCAGCCTCGCGTTCCAGGCCCGCCTTCACGGCCCCTGCTACCGCTGCCTCGGCGACGCCGTCCTCGACGTCCCGATCGCCGTCCGCGAATACCAGGCCTCGAGCCCCGACGACGAGGAGCTGACGACCCCCTACGTCCACGACGACACCCTCGACCTGTCGGCCTGGGCGCGCGACGCCGTCGCGCTCGCGCTCCCCGACAAGATCCTCTGCCGCCCCGACTGCGCCGGGCTTTGTGACGTCTGCGGCAAGAACCTGAACGACGAGCCGCACGAGCACGAGGAAGAGGACGCCGACCCCCGCTGGTCGGCCCTCGAACGGCTGAAGGAAAACCTCTAGCCGCTACAGTGTCGGGCGCGCATGGCCGTCCCGAAGAGGAAAACCTCCAAGTCCCGCCGTGACAAGCGGCGCGCGACGCACGCGATCGAGACGCCGCGGGTCAACACGTGCCCGCAGTGCAACTCGCCGAAGCGGCCGCACCACGTGTGCCCGACCTGCGGTACGTACAAGGGCCGCGAGGTCGTTCCGCTCGACATCCGCGTCCCGTAGTCTGAGCTCATGACCCGCGTGGCGGTCGACGCGCTCGGCGGCGACCGGGCACCGGGCGAGGTCATCGCCGGCGCACTCGAAGCCGCGCGCGACGGTGTCGAGGTCACGCTCTACGGGCCCCAAGGGCTCGACACCGGCGGCCTGCCGCTCGTCGACGCGCCGGAGTCGATCGACATGGCGGAGAAGCCCGCCGAGGCCGCGCGCACGAAGACGAACTCGTCGCTCGTCGCCGCCGTGCGCGCCGTCGCCGAGGGCGAGGCCGACGCGGTGGTCTCCGCCGGCAACACCGGCGCGATGCTCGCCGCCGGTCTCTTCCACCTGCGCAGGCTCCCCGGAGTGCTCAGGCCCGCGATCGCCGTCCCGCTCCCCGCACGCAGCGGCCCCTCGGTGCTCCTCGACGCCGGCGCGAACGCCGACACGCGCCCGGAGCACCTCGTCCAGTTCGCGCTCATGGGCTCGATCTTCGCCGAGGAGATCCTCGGCATCCCGAACCCGCAGGTGCGCCTGCTCTCGATCGGCGAGGAGGACGAGAAGGGAAGCCAGCTCGTGCTCGAGGCGCACGCGCTCCTCCGCGCGGAGCCCGGGATCGACTTCGCCGGCAACGCCGAGGGGCGCGACCTGCTGCGCGGCGCGGCCGACGTCGTCGTCACCGACGGCTTCACCGGCAACGTCACGCTGAAGCTGCTCGAGGGGACGATCCGCGAGCTCTTCGGCGCCCTCCGCGAGGAGATCTCGGCGACGCCGACCGGGAAGCTCGGCGGTCTGCTGATCCGGCCCGCGGCGCGCCGACTCCGCAGGCGTCTCGACCCGGACACCTACGGCGGCGCCTACTTGCTCGGGCTGAACGGCCTCGCCGTCATCGCGCACGGGAACTCCGGGCGCACGGCCGTCGCGAACGCGATCCGCCTCGCCGCCCGCGGTGCCGAGCACGGCGTCGTCGCCCGGCTCGCGGAGCGGCTCCCGCAGGCTGAGCGCGCGCCGCGCACCCGTGTATGATCGGCGCGCCTTTCGCCCCCTACACAACGAGGAGACATGGCTGCGTCGCGTGAAGAGGTCTACGAGCGGGTCAAGGAAGTCCTGACCGAGCAACTCGGCGTCGAGGAAAGCGAGATCAACGAGGACGCGTCGTTCCAGGAGGACCTGGACGCGGACTCCCTCGACCTGGTCGAGCTGATCATGGAGCTCGAGGACCAGTTCGGAATCAAGATCTCCGACGAGGACGCACAGAAGATCACCACAGTCGGGCAGGCTGTCGACTACGTCACCTCGCACCAGTAAGCTCGCCGAGCTGATCGCGGCGCTGCCGCCGGAACGCGCAGCCGCAGTCTTCACGCACGCGAGCTGGGCAACGGACCGCACCGAGTCGTACGAGCGCCTCGAGTTCCTCGGCGACTCGGTGCTCGAGCTCGCGATCGCACGCGAGCTGTACGACCGCTTCCCGGACTTCAACGAGGGGCGGATGGCGAAGATCCGCTCGCACGTCGTCTCCCGTGCGAGCTGCGCGGTGATCGCGCGCGACCTCGAGCTCGGCGACCGGTTGCGGGCGAACGCCGCCGTGCTGCCCGCGGAGGAGCTCGACCGACTCGCGACGAACCGCAACGTCCTCGCCGCGCTGCTCGAGGCCGCGCTCGCCGCGCTCTTCCTCGAGCACGGCTTCGAGGCGATCGAGCACGCGGTCGTCGACGCTTTCACGAGCCGCATCGAGTACGCGCTCACGAACATGGTCGACGCGAAGACCGAGCTGCAGGAGGCGCTCGCGCGGAGCGGCCGCACCGTCTCGTATCTGCTCGTCGACGCCGAGGGGCCGCCGCACGACCGGACCTTCACGGCTGCGGCCGTCGTCGACGGCGAGGAGGCCGGCGTCGGCCGCGGGTCGTCGAAGAAGGAGGCCGAACAGCGCGCCGCGCAGGAGGCTCTGGCCCGTCTGGAGCCGCTCGAGACCGGCGTCCGCGCCGCTCGCTAGGGTCACTCCGCGTGCACCTGAAGACCGTCAAGCTGCGCGGGTTCAAGTCGTTCGTGGACCCGGTCGAGGTCCGGCTCGAGCCGGGCGTCGCCGTCGTCATCGGCCCGAACGGCTCCGGGAAGTCGAACGTCTCCGACTCGATCCTCTGGGCGACGGGCTCGCTCAGCCCGCACGAGCTGCGTGCGGAGAAGCCGGACGACGTCCTGTTCGCAGGCTCCGCCGGGCGCAAGCCGGTCGACTTCTGCGAGGTCGAGCTCGTCTTCGACAACGAGGACGGCGCGTGGCCCGAGCTTCCGTACTCCGAGGTGTCGATCGCGCGGCGTCTGCACCGCGGCGGCGAGGGCCAGTACCTCGTGAACCGCTCGCCAGTGCGCCGCCTCGACCTCGTCGAGCTGATCTCCGACGTCGGTCTCGGCGGCGGGCTTCGCTCGGTCATCTCGCAGGGGAGCGTCGACTCGGTGCTCGCCGCGAAGCCGGACGAGCGCCGTGAGCTCGTGGAGGCGGCGGCCGGGCTCGGACGGTTCAAGCTGCGTCGCCATCGCGCGGAGCTGAAGCTCGCGCGCGTCGCGACGCAGGTCGAGCGTGCGCGCGACCTCGAGGACGAGGTGCGCAAGCGCCTGCGTCCCCTTGCGCTGCAGGCGACCGCGTCGGAGCGTGCGGAGAAGCTCGGCCGCGAGATCGCGGCGCTGCACGCGTCGATCGCGACGCTCGACCTCGCGACGCTCGCGGAGCGCCGCGCCGGTGCGGAGACGCGCCGCGCCGCCGCGCTCGCACGGCGGCGCGAGCTCGAGGCGAAGCTCGAAGCGCTGCTCGCGGAGCGGACGAAGGCAGAGGAGGAGCTCACGGACGCTGCGGGGACGCGCGAGTCCGCGAACGCGGCGCTGTACCGGCTGCGCAGTGCGGCCGAACGTCTGGCGATGCGCCGTGAGGGTGCGGAGAGCCTGCTCGCGCAGCTCGAAGCATGGGCGAGCGCGCCGCCGCCGCCACCGCCGCGGAACGAAGCGCTCGAGCTCGCGCGCGAGCGGCTCGCCGCACTCGAGCACGCGCTCGCCGAGCGCGAGGGCCTGCCGCCCGCCGCACGCGCGCTCGCTGAGCAGGGCGAGCGGCTTGCGCTGTCGCTCCTCGACGTCGAGCCGGGACGCGAGCGTGCGGTCGCCGCGTCGCTCGGGCACCGCGGCGCGGCGCTCGTCGCGCCCGATGCGCAGCGCGCGCTCGAGCTCGTGGAGCGTGCACGCGACGCGGGGCTCGGCTCGGTCGTCGTGCTCGTCGGGCGCAATCCGCAGGATCTCCTGCTGCCGGTCGTGCCGCGCGAGCAGCTGCTCGCTTCGCCGGTCCCCGCCGTCACCGCGGACGGGATCGGCTTCGACCCGGGGCGCGGCGAGCTCTGGTTCACGGGGGAGACCGCGGAGGCGCTCCTCCTCGAGCTCGAGGCGCGCAGGCGCCGGCTCGCCGCAGAGGTCGCCGAGCTGGAAAGCCGGCCCGTCGCCGCACCGCGTCGTCCGGACAGCGCGCCCGTCCTCGCGCTCGCGCGGCGCCTCGTCTCGCTGCTCACTCTCGACACGACGCGCTTCGAGGCGCCGCTTCGCGCCGAGGCTGACGTGCCGCGCGCCGCGGAGCTCGGTGCCGAGCTCCGCCGCCTCGGTGCGGAGGAGGTCGAGCTTCGGCGTGCGGTGTCGGAAGCTGCCGAATCCGTCGCGGGTATCGACGTCGAGCTCGCGCGCACGGACGCCGAGCGCGAGGAGGCGCAGCGTCGCCTCGCCGCCGCGGCCGTCGATCCCGCCGAGGAGCCCGGCACGCGCGAGGAGCTCGCCGAGCGGCTCGAGCGTCTCGAGCGCCGGCGCGAGCAGCTCGGCCAGGTGAACCCGCTTGCGAAGGAGGAGTACGAGGCGGAGAAGGAGCGCCTGCAGGAGCTCGCGACGCAGCGCGCGGATCTCGAACGCAGCCTCGAGGAGCTCGAGCAGCTCCGCCGCGAGCTGACCGAGACCGTCGAGCGGCGCTTCGCGGAGACGTTCGCCTCGGTCGAGCAGCACTTCAGCGAGGTCGCCGCAACGCTCTTCCCCGGCGGCGAGGGAAGGCTCCGGCTGACCGAGCCCGAGGAGGAGAGCGAGGAGCACGGCATCGAGATCGAGCTGCGGCCGGCCGGCAAGCGCGTGCAGCGGCTGTCGCTCCTGTCCGGCGGCGAGAAGGCTCTCGGCGCGATCGCGTTCCTCTTCAGCCTGTTCCTCGCGCGGCCGAGCCCGTTCTACCTCCTCGACGAGGTCGAGGCGGCGCTCGACGACACGAACATCGGGCGCTTCACAGGTCTGCTGCGACGGTACGCGGACCGCGCGCAGTTCATCGTCATCACGCACCAGAAGCGGACGATGGAAGCCGCCGACGTGCTGTACGGCGTGACGATGGGCCCCGACGGCGTGTCGCAGATCGTCTCCCGGCGTCTCGAAGCGGAGCGCGCGGCGACGGCATGAGCAACGACCTCTCGTTCGTGATGCGGGTCGTCGACCTGCTCTCGGCGGGAGGGTTCAAGACGTGGCTCTTCGGCGGGTGGGCGGAGGAGCTGCGCGGGCTGTGCGCGCCGCGCGACCATCGCGACGTGGATCTCCTGTTTCCCGCGCCCGACTTTCGCCGCCTCGACGCGTTCGTGCTCGCGAGCAGGCTCGATCCCGTCGGCGACGACCGCGCGTACGCGCGCGCGTTCGCGGTCGACGACGTGACGGTCGAGCTCCTCCTCGTGAGCCGCGACGCGGTCGGGTGGTACACGGAC
>JAFAHG010000297.1 GCA_019237315.1 Actinomycetota bacterium | reverse complement strand
AGCGGTTCCCCGGTCGCCGGCTCGTGGAGCTGGGTCGCCATCGGCGGGGACGATAGTGATCGGGGCTGGTTTCCCGTCTCGGATCCGAGGTATAGTCCGGGTGTGGAATCCACCGTCCCCGTCACCGCAGCTCGGATCCCAGACCGCGACCGGCTGCTGAGCGACCTGCTCAACGCGGGCCTCAAGGCGAAGCCGGTCGGGGACGTCGAGATCCATGTCACCTGCCCCGACGGGAAGTGCGACGACGCGCTGCTCCGCTGGGCGGAAGAGCTCGTGATGAAGGTGGGCGACGCGTTCGTGCCGATCAAGCACGACGGCGTCATCTACATCCGGCCGCCGGTCGGCTAGCGCTCGAACAGCACAGCCTGGCCCTGGCCGATGCCGACGCAGAGCGTCGCGAGGCCGTAGCGTCCGCCGCGCCGCCGCAGCTCGTGCAGCAGCGTGACGACGAGCCGCGCGCCGCTCATCCCGAGCGGATGTCCGATTGCGATCGCGCCGCCGTTCACGTTCACCTTCTCCTCGTCGAGGCCGAGCTCACGGATGACCGCCAGCGACTGCGAGGCGAACGCCTCGTTCAGCTCGACGAGGTCGACGTCGTCGACGGTGAGCCCCGTTCGCGCGAGCAGCCTGCGCACCGCAGGCACCGGCCCGATCCCCATCACGCGCGGGTCGACACCGGCGACCGCTGA
This sequence comes from Actinomycetota bacterium, assembly GCA_019237315.1. Lineage (GTDB taxonomy): Bacteria > Actinomycetota > Thermoleophilia > Gaiellales > Gaiellaceae > PALSA-600. The sequence goes on along the minus strand of JAFAHG010000297.1, from coordinate 3,112 downwards.
CGCGACGAAGCGCCCGAGCGGCTCGACGTCAAGGTCGCGCGCGCGTTCCTCGGAGGCGATCACGAGCGCGGCCGCGCCGTCGTTCACGCCCGACGCGTTCCCCGCCGTGACCGTCCCGCCCTCGCGAAAGACGGCCTTCAGCCCAGCGAGCTTCTCGGCCGAGGTGTCTCGCCGCGGATGCTCGTCGACCGCGATCTCGCCGACCGGGACGATCTCTTCGTCGAACCGCCCGGCGTCGGCCGCGGCGGCCCAGCGCTGCTGCGAGCGCAGCGCGAACGCGTCCTGATCGGCGCGCGACACGCCGAAGCGCTCGGCGACGTTCTCGCCCGTCTCGCCCATCGACTCGAGGCCCCAGCGCTCCTCGATGCGCGGGTTCGGGAAGCGCCAGCCGAGCTGCGAGTCGAACTCCTCCGCGCCGTCGCGCGCGCGCACCATCGGCGCACGCGTCATCGACTCGACGCCGCCCGCGACGTAGAGGTCGCCCTCCCCCGCGACGATCGCGTTGCAGGCGGCAACGACGGCGGTCAGCCCCGACGCGCACAGACGGTTCACCGTCACGCCCGCCACGGATTCGGGCAGCCCCGCGAGCAGCGCCGCGTTCCGGGCGACGTTGCGGCTGTCCTCGCCCGCCTGGTTCGCGCAGCCGAGCCAGACGTCTTCGACCTCTGCGGCGTCGACGCCCGCACGGTCGACGGCAGCGCGGATCAGCTCCGCTGCGAGGTCGTCCGGCCGCACACCCGCGAGCGCCCCGTCGCGGCGGCCGACGGGGCTGCGCACACCGCTGACGACGACGGCTCTAGGCAACGAACTCTGCTTCGACGCCGGCGTTCGCGCGGCGAAGCAGCTCGCTCACGGCGCGGCGGCCGTCCTCACCGTAGTCGCACGTGTACTCGTTGACGTACATCGCGACGAAGCGGTCGTTCGTGGCCGCGTCGATGCCGCGACCGAACTGCTGCGCGTACGCAAGCGCCTCGTCGCGGTTCTCGAGTCCGGCGCGGATCGCGTCCCCGAGCACAGCCGACACGTCGGAAAGGCGGTCGAGGTCGCGCCGGGCGACGTTGACGCCGAGCGGCAGCGGCAGTCCCGTCTCACCCTGCCACCACTCGCCGAGGTCGAGGATCTTCGCGGTGCCCGCGGCGGCGTAGGTGAGCTGGCCCTCGTGGATGAGAAGTCCTGCGTCCGCGCGGCCGGAGACGACCTCGTCGAGGATGCGGTCGAAGGGCAGCTCCCGCACGCAGAGGGCGTCGCCGAGGGCGAGCCGCAGCGCAAGGTACGCCGTGGTCATGCGGCCCGGGATCACGATCTCGATCTCGCGGAGCTCGTCGAGTGAGAGCTCTCGGCGTGCGACGACGATCGGTCCGTAGCCGAGCCCGAGCGACCCGCCGTGCGGGAGCAGGACGTAGCGGTCGGCGACGTACGGGTACGCGCCCATCGAGATCGCCGTCACCTCGAGCCGTCCCTCCGTCGCCCATTCGTTCAACGTCTGGATGTCGGAGACGACCGGTTCGAACTCAAGCCCGCGCCGGTCGACGCGTCCGGCGTCGAGCGCCCAGAACATGAACGCGTCGTCGGGATCGGCACTGTGACCGACACGAATCGCCACGCGTCCCACTGTACGCTCAGGCGGTGAAGCCGCCGCTGTCCGAGGCGATTCAGGACTACCTCAAGGGGATCTACAAGCTGCAGTCCGGCGGTGGACGTGTGACGATCACCGCGGTTGCACGCGAGCAGGGCGTGTCGGCCGCGTCCGCGTCGGCGATGGTGAAGAAGCTCGCCGCGCTCGACCTGATCGAGCGCGAGCCGTACCGCGGCGCGCGTCTCACCGACGCCGGCGAACGCGTCGCGATCGAGGTGATCCGCCATCACCGACTGCTCGAGCTCTACCTCGCGCAGACGCTCGGCTTGCACGTCGACGACGTCCACGACGAGGCGGACCGGCTCGAGCACGTGATCTCGGAGGAGCTGGAGGCCCGTATCGACCGCGCGCTCGGCTACCCGACGCACGGCCCGCACGGGGACCCGATCCCGGACGCGAACCTCGAGTGGCCCGGCGCCCGAAGGGCCTGACGCGCGCGTCGCGTCCGCCGGTCTCTTACAATCGCTCCGTGGCCCGCGCTCTCGAGATCCTCCGGAGTCCGTTTTCGTTCCTCTTCCAGCGGTCGCAGAAGGAGGAGCTGATCGCGGAGTACCTGATCCGCGAGCATCACCACGGGCGCGCGTTGCGCGACATCCTCGAGGACGCGCACGTGAAGAACAACCTGAGCCGCGAGCAGGTCGACCGCGTGCTCGAGCGGCCCGAAGTCGTGCACGCGCTCGGCAGCGACGTGATCGCCGAGCTCAGGTCGTAGCGAGCTCGACGAGCCGCGCCGCCGCCGCGACGTCCCACGCGGCGAGCCCGTTCGACTTGAAGACGACGACGTCGTCAGGGGAGGACCGGCCTTCGAGCTCGCCCGCGACGACCTGCTGCAACTCGTAGACCTCGAGCCAGTCGAGCGCGCCGCTCTCCACCGGCTCGATCAGGTCCCCGGACTCGAGTTTCGCCTGTTCGCGCGAATCGCAGCAGACGAACGCCGCGCGCTCGAGGACGACGTTGTCGAGCTCGCGACGCGAGCGGTCGTTCGCCCCGACTGCGCAGACGAGCGCGCCCTCGCGTAGCCATTCGCCTCGGAGCACCGGATCCTTCGACGTCGTGACCGTGACGACGACGTCCTGCTCACCCGCCTCGCGCTGCGACTCGGCGGGCTCGCAGTCGTTCGCCGCGCAGAACGCCTGCAGGCGCCCCGGGTCGCGGCAGTACGCGACGACACGCTCGAGGTCGGGGAGGACGTGCCGGATGCAGGTGACCTGGGACTCGGCTTGCCAGCCGCAGCCGATGACGCCGAGGCTCGTCGCTCCGTCGCGCGCGAGGTGGCGGGCCGCGACGGCGGAAGCGGCGCCCGTGCGCAGCTGCCCGAGCTTGTCGGCTTCGATCACCGCCGCGAGCGTCCCGTCGGCCGCGAAGAGGACGACGACGAAGCTCGTCTTCGCCGGCGTCGCGGCGTAGGTCTTCACGCCGGCGTAGCCGAGCTCATGGTCGACGCACGCCATCACGGCGTATTGGCCGTCCGCGAGC
>JAFAHG010000142.1 GCA_019237315.1 Actinomycetota bacterium | reverse complement strand
GCCCCGTACGCGAAGACGACGACATCCGCATCGCTTTCGTTGCGTAGCTGGAGCGCGGTGTTCGTCGCGACCGTGACCACGCTCTGCGGTTCGACGTCGAAGCGCTCGTACGGGTCCCCGAGGAGAAACGTCAGCGTCCCTTCGAGGACGACGAAGACCTCTTCCTGTGCGCCTTCGCTGTGACGCATCCCGCGCGTCCCGGGCGGAAGGCGCCACAGACGGGCGCGGGACTCGGTCAGCGCGCCGTGCTCGGTGACGTCGACGATGTGGCGCGGGAGGGACTGGCCCTCGCGGGGCGGCCGCTCCTCCCACGGATGCTCGTCGCTGCGGAGGACGCGATAGCCCACGTGTCGATCCTAGAGGTCACGCGTTCGCTCCGCGCGGCGTCGCGTTCGCGGTGACGGTGAAGTCGGCCGCATTCGCATTCGTGTCGTGTCCGTCGGGATGTCGCGCGATCGACGACCATGGCGTCGTCGTCGGCGGAGCGGGTGCGGCGGAGCCTTCGACGAGCGCGTTCGTCGCCGTGCCCCAGCCGACGCTGTCGACCAGTGTGCCGCCCGCGTCGCGAACACCGACCGCGCCGCCGGTCGCCGCGAGGCCGGTGGCGAAGGTCGCGTCCGCGGAGCTGCTGTAGGCGCTGCCGCCGAGCAGGTAGAACCCACCCGGCGCGAGCGCCGTACCGGCGGCGAACGTCGCGAGTGTGATGTCGGACGTCCCGGCGGCAGAGCGGTACACGAGCTTCCAGCCACTGAGGTCGGCCGGCGCCGTTCCTGCGTTCACGAGCTCGACGAACTCGTCGGCGGCGGCCGCCGCCGTTCCGGTCGCGACTTCGTTCACGCGCACGCTCGGCGTTCCGGACGAAACCACGGGGACGACGCAGGTGAACGTCGCGTGTCCGGCTGCGTCGAAGGAGAGCGACACCGTGCCGTTCGTCTCGCACGCGAGTCCCGCCAGATCCGCGAACGACGTGAGCCCTGTGCCGGAGTCGCCCTTCGGACCGGTCGCGCCGGTCGCGCCGCGTGCGCCGGCCGCCCCGGTCGGGCCTACTGCACCCCGGACGCCCGCCGCGCCGGTCGGGCCGGCTGCGCCGCGCGGACCCGTCGCGCCACGTCCACCGCCCATGCCCGCGGCGCCGGTCGCTCCGCGCGCGCCCGTGGTGCCGGGTCGTCCCGCGGGTCCGGTCGTCCCGCGCGCCCCTGCGGCTCCTGGAGGTCCCGGGACGCCGCGTTCGCCGGCCCGACCCGTCTGTCCTCGCTCTCCCGTCGGGCCCGTTGCTCCCGTCGGTCCCGCGGGACCGGTCGGGCCCGGCGCGCCGGCCGCACCCGCCTCGCCGGAAAGCCCCCAGCGGAGAACGCTCTCGTCCTTACGGCACGAGCTCCCGGCCGGAACGACGCGCACCGATCCGTCGCCCTTCACGCAGGCCGTGACCGAGCCGACACGGGTGGATGCCGGGCCGCTCGACGTCGCGAACGCGATTCCCGCGAGCACCACCAGCGCGACCGCGGCCGCGACGAGCGCACGGATGAGAGAAGAATGCATGCATCCGGGATAGCTCGGCGCGCGAGCCGGCGCCAGGGTGCGTCACACATTCGGCGCACTGTTGGCACACATGCGTGACGAGGCGGCGGTTACCGTCTTCGCATGCTCGTCATCGCAGCGACCGAGCGCGAGCTCGCAGGCCTCGACGGATTCGTCTGCGGCGTCGGCCCGGTGGACGCGGCCGCCGCCACCGCGCGCGTTCTCGCCGAACGGGCGCCCGGCGCGGTCCTGCACGTCGGTCTCGCGGGAGCGCACGCGTTCAGCGAGCCGGAGCTCGTGATCGGCAGCGACGCCGTGTACTGCGACCCGGACGCGCCGCTCGTCGTAGCGCGCGCACGCCCTGATGACGCGATGCTCGAGCGTGCGCGTGCTGCGTTCCCCCACGCGCGCGTGACCACGATCGGCACGAGCGCGCGCGTCGGCGGCACGGCCGGATGTGACGTCGAGGGGATGGAGGGCTTCGCTGTCCTGCGCGCGTGCGAGCTCGCCGGCATCCCGGTGCTCGAGGTGCGCGCGGTCGTCAACGAGATCAGCGAGCAGGACCGCACTCGCTGGCGATTCGACGACGGCATCGCGCTCCTGCGCGAGGCTCTTCCCACACTCGTCGAGGCGCTCCGTGCCTGAGCTGCCGCCGCCGCTCCCGCCCGGCGAGCGCACCGTCGGACAGCTGATCGCGGAGACGATCCGCGCCTACGGCGCGAACTTCTGGCGGGCGTTGCCGCTCGGCGTCGTGTACGCGGGGATCGACCAGGCGTGCGTCCACGAGTCGTGGCTCCACCAGCTCGTCGTCTACTACGTCGCGGCGCCGTTCATGGCGGCGGCATACGTGTACGCGTGCTCGCTCCTCCTGAAGCGGCGGGCCACGCGCACCGCGTACGTCGTCGCGCTCCTCGTCTACGTTCCGTTCCCGCTCCTGCGCGGACTCTTCCTGCTGCCGGGGATCGCGTGGTTCGCGCTCTTCGGCCTGGCCGTTCCCGCGACGCTCGTCGAAGGGCTCCCGCTGCGCCGTGCGATCGCGCGTGGCCGCGCGCTCGCGGCCAACGACTACGTGCACGCGCTGGGGTCGCTCGCGTCGCTCGTCGTCGTCGTCGGCATCGGCGACCAGGCGCTGACGCAGATCCTGCGGGCGCAGAGCCGCAACAGCCAGCGCGCCGCGCTGCTCCTCGCCGACTTCGTTCTGACGCCGCTCTTCTACCTCGGCGGCGCAATGCTGTACACCGACCAGGCCGCACGGTTACGCTCCCGCCGTGCCCGTGTTCATCCTCCTCTCGACGCTGACGCAACAGGGCATCCAGACCCTCAAGTCGAACCCTGAGCGCCTGCGCGAGGTGAACAAGGACATCGAGGAGCTCGGCGCGCGTGTGGTCGACCAGTGGGCGACGCTCGGCGAGTTCGATTTCGTGAACGTGGTCGAGGCACCGGACGTGGCGACGATCGCGAAGGTGTCCGTCTCGCTCGCGGCGCGCGGCTCGGTGCGGATCGAGACCCTTCCGGCCCTCGGGATCGAGGAGTTCCTGCAAACCCTCGAATAACCGTCCTTTTCGGACGTTGTCAACTGGCCGGTTTCGGGGGATACTCCTCGCCGGGAATGCGGAACCCGAAGGTTGATGCCTACGCGCGCCTGCTCGTCGGGCGCTGTGTCGACGTGCGGCCAGGGTGGGACGTGCTGGTCCGCTCGACCGTGCTCGCGCGGCCTCTCGTCGAGGCCGTGATCGAGGAGATCGCGCGGCGCGGCGCGCACCCGCTGCTGCAGCTTTCTTTCGAGACGGTCGGCGGGCCGTTCGCGCGCGAGGCGCCGCTCGACGTGCTGCGCGAAGCGTCGTCGTTGCAGCGTCGCATCTGGGACGAATGCGACGCGATCATCACGATCTCCGCACCCGAGAACACCCGCGAGGGATCGGATCTCTCCGACGAGCGCCGGCAGGCACTCGAGATGCGGTCGCGGCCGCTGCGCCGGAGAACGATGTCGATGGACGTCCCGTGGGTGATCTGCGAGTACCCGGTGCACGCGACGGCGCAGGACGCGGGCATGACGCTCGAGGAGATGGAGGAGTTCGTCTTCGGCGCGGTGCTGCTCGACTGGGATGCGGAAGCGGAGCGGATGAAGCGCATCGCAGACGTCTTCGACCGCGCGAAGGAGGTGCGCATCGTCGGCGACGGCACGGACCTGCGGCTCTCGATCGCAGGCCGTGGCGGCATCGTCGACGACGGTCACGTGAACATGCCGGGCGGGGAGGTCTTCTACTCGCCGGTCGAGGACTCCGCGGAGGGCGTGATCACGTTCTCGGAGTTTCCCGCCGTGCGTTTCGGCCGTGAGGTGTACGGCGCACGGCTCGAGTTCGAGGGCGGGCAGATCGTGAACGCCGCGGCGCGGAGCGGCGAGGCGTTCCTCGTCGAGACGCTCGACACCGACGAGGGCTCACGGCGTCTCGGCGAGCTCGGCATCGGCTGCAACCCCGCGATCCAGCGCTTCACGGGCAGCGTCGGCTTCGACGAGAAGATCGGGGGCACGATCCACCTCGCCGTCGGGAGCTCGTATACGTCGAACGGCGGCAAGAACGTGAGCGCCGTGCACTGGGACATCGTCAAGGACCTCCGGCGCAACGGAAAGCTGTACGCCGACGGCGAGCTCGTGCAGGAGAACGGCGTCTGGCGGGTCTGACGCCTGTCTTCCTCGGCTGCGCGTCGTTCTTCGGCAAGCCCGGCAGCGGCGCCGTTCGTCCGCGCTCGATCACGATCGCCTGCGGCGACGGCAACTTCTACGTCGACGGGCTGAAGTGGACGACGTGGGGTGCGACCGCCGCAGCATCCGCGACGGCGCACCAGAACGACTGCACGCCGTACTGCGCGGCCGGGCACTTCCACGCGTACCGCGTGACCGTCCGGCTCGACCGCGCGCGCTCGTGCAAGGGCCGCGACGAGCTCACGCGCATCACGTGGATGTTCGTCGGCCCGCGCCCGGCCGGAGCCGCACGCAGCGGCAACGAGACCTTCCGGTGCGCCTGATCAGACCGCGGCGGCGGCGATCTCGCCCGCGAGCCGCGCGTTGTCGACCACGAGCTCGCGGTTCGCCGCGAGCGTGCGCCCGCCGCTCTCGCGGTGGAGGTACGCGAGGACGTAGGGCGTGACGGCGCCGCCGCGGATGCCGTCGGTCTCCGCGGCGCGGAGCGCCGACGCGATCAGCGGCTCGACGTCGTCGAGGCTCTCCTTCGGCGGGCGACCGACCAGTAGACCGCCGCCGCCGAGCTCCCAGTGTGCGCGCGCGAGTGCGGCGGCCTCACCGGCGCTCTCGACACGCGCCGATACGGGCGGGCCGCCGTGCGCGGAGTAGAAGAGCGGCAGCGTGTCGGTGCGGAAGCCGAGCACCGGTACGCCGAGCGTCTCGAGGAGCTCCGAGGTCGCCGGCACGTCGAGGAGCGACTTCACGCCGGAGGAGACGACGACCGTCTGCGTCGACGCGAGCGCCTGCAGGTCGGCGGAGACGTCGGGCGGCCGCGGGTAGCCGCGGTGCACCCCGCCGAGGCCGCCGGTCCCCATGAACCTGATCCCGGCGGCACGGCAGACCGCGAGGGTTCCGCCGACCGTCGTCGCGCCGAGTGCGCGCTGCACGACGGCCGCGGCGACATCGCGCGGGCCGAGCTTGCGCGCGGTCGCGTCGAACCGCTCGAGCTCCGATTCGGTGAGCCCGACGACGACCTCGCCGTCGAGGACGCCGATCGTCGCGGGAACCGCGCCGGCGTCGCGCACCGCGCGTTCGCTCGCGAGCCCGACCTCGACGCCGTCGCCCGGCGGGAAACCGTGGGCGATCAGCGTCGTCTCGAGTGCGACGACGGCGCGCGCCTCACGGATCTCGTCGCTCACTCGCATCACGGCATCGCCCCGAGCTTTGCACAGCAGCGGCGTGCGGCCTCGAGGCCGAGCCCGGGTCCGCCGACGAGGAAGCCCGCGGCGAGCGCGTCGCCCGCGCCCGTGGTGTCGACGACGTCCACGGGGAGCGCAGCGTACGGGTTCCCGTCGACGACGATGCCGTCGGCGCCGCGCTTCACGACCCAGCTCGCGTCGAACGGGCCGAGCGCGTCGCGCTCGCGTTCGTCGGCGAAGAGGAGGTCGGGCGCGAGCTCGGCCAACCGCGCGCGGAACGCGTCGTCGATCCCCGTCCACGCACCCAGGTCGACGGACACGCGCGCGCCTTCGTGTCGCGCGATGTCCGCGGCGAGCACCGCCGCCGCTGCCATCGGCTCACGGTGCAGCGCATAGCCGGAGACGTGCAACGCATCGCATCGGAACCAGTTTGGGTCGAGCTCGTCCGCGCGCAGCTCGACCGCCGAGCCGCGGTCGGAGGCCATCGTGCGGTCGGCCGCCGCGGCGATCGAGACGACGACGCCGTTCCGTCCTTCCACGGGCCCCGCGACCTCGACGCCGTGCGCGGCGAGCTCGCGCGTTGCGAGCTCACCGGCCGCGTCGGCGCCGCGCTTGCCGACGTAGCGCGCATCCGCTCCAAGAGCGGCAGCCCAGGCTGCGACGTTCGCGGCCTGGCCGCCCGCGCCGACACGCGTCTCGGCGACGCGGTCCGCGCCCGGCGCGAGCGGCTCGTCGAGCCGCACGACCACGTCGAGGATCAGGTCGCCGAGCGTCACCACGCGCACCGTACGATGGTCGCATGGAAGGCGAGCGCCGTCGCAGCCCCCTGCGCTCCTTCGCGCTCGGCGGCGTCGTCGGCGCGGCCGGTGCGATCGCGACCGTCCGTCGGCTGCGCCAACCCTCGCGCCGCCCGCGCAACGCGCCCGCGGGGCTTGCGGCCTTCGAGGACGCTCCGTGCTTCCTCGAAGTCGTCGGCGACGAGGCCAAGCGCTACCGCGAAGCCGCCGGCGAGGAGTAATTTCCGCGCGTCCTGGTAGCCTCGTCTCGATGCCGATCTACGAGTACAAGTGCCCGAACGGGCATCTGCTCGAGGTGTTCCACGGCATGAACGAGCCGGGGCCGGAGCGCTGCGAGGTGTGCGACGCCGCGCCGCTCGTCCGCGTCCTGCATCCGGTTGCGGTGCATTACAAGGGCTCGGGCTTCTATTCGACCGACTACGGGCGCGGTTCGCGCAAGCCGAAGGACTCGGGCGGCGACTCCTCGTCGTCGGGATCGGATTCGGGCGGCGGCGACACGAAGCCGTCGACCGAGAAGAAGACCGCCGAAGCGTCCTAGTTCGTGAAGTGCCACGTTCGTGCGTGGTAGTGCACGAACGACTGCAGGTACTCGCGGAAGGTGGTGTGGTCGTACGGGATCGACCGCAGCCAGTAGCTCACCATCCCGTGCAGCGCGAGGACCGTCGTCACCGCCATCCCGGCGAGGAGCGCACGCCGCGCCGCGGGTTGCCGCGCGGTCTCGACGATTGAGGCGAGCCCGAGCGCGAACACGGGCATCGCGTCGACGAGCCCGCGCATCCCGAACGAGCCGTCGTACCACCAGCGTGACCAGCTCGCGACGACCCAGGTGACGACCGGCAGGTAGACGACCGTCGGCAGGAAGAGCGGCGGTGCCTTCCGCCGTAGCGCGGGGAGCCCTGCGACGGCGAGCAGCAGGATCGGCGTCCAGAAGAAGAGCCCCTTCCGCACGCTGAAGAGGACGCCGACGAGGTGCGGGTGGAGCAGGTCCTCGTGCACGGGCGGGAC
>JAFAHG010000012.1 GCA_019237315.1 Actinomycetota bacterium | reverse complement strand
GCCGACGTGCGCAAGAATTACGAGGCGATGCGCGAGGAGCACGGCTTCCGCATTCTCGACTACAAGGTGGACAACGAATCGAGCGCGCCGCGCGTCTGCTTCAATTTCTCCGATGAGCTCGCGCGCCGGACGGATTTTGCGCCCTATATCGCGGTGTCGGGGGCGTCGAACACGGCGATCTCGGCCGAGGACCAGCAGATCTGCGTCGAGGGGCTCAAGCACGGCGAGCGCTACGCGATCGTGCTGCGGCAGGGCCTGCCCTCGGCGGTCGGCGAATCCCTGTTGAAATCGGCCGACTACGAGATCTACGTGCGCGACCGGTCGCCGCAGGCCCATTTCTCCGGCAAGGCCTATGTGCTGCCGCGGCAGGGCCAGGAGGGCGCGCCGCTCGTCACCGTCAACACGCCGAAAGTCGCGATCGACGTCTTCCGCATCGGCGACCGCAACCTCATCGCGACGGTCAGCCGCGACGATTTCCTCAAACCCATCGACCCGTCGCGCGCGACGGACATCGAGAACACGGACGGCGTCAAGGTTTGGAGCGGCTCGATGGACGTCGCGAGCGAGCTCAACAAGGACGTGGTGACGGAGTTTCCGGTGCTGAAGGCCGCCGGACCGCTCAAGCCCGGCGTTTATCTCGTCGCCGCGCGGCCGTGGAAGGAGAAGGCCAACAATTCCAACGAGGCCGAGTCCGTGCAGCTCGCGACGCAGTGGATGGTCGTCTCCGACCTCGGCCTGACCGCGATGTCCGGCGACGACGGCGTCCACGCGCTCGTCCAGTCGCTCGGTTCGGCCGGCCCGCTCGCGGGCGTCGAGCTCCGGCTCGTCGCGCGCAACAACGAGGTGCTGGCGACCAAGACGACCGGCCCGGACGGAAGGGTCGATTTCGACCCGGGCCTGTCGCGCGGCAAGGGCGGCTCGGCGCCGGGGCTTTTGGTCGCGACGCTCGGAGACGATTACAATTTCCTCAACCTGGCGCAGAACGCCTTCGACCTCACCGACCGCGGCGTCGGCGGCCGCGACGCGCCGGCCGGGCTCGACGCCTTCCTCTATACCGAGCGCGGCGTCTACCGCTCGGGCGAGACCGTGTTCGCGACCGCGCTGCTGCGCGACGCCAAGGGCGTCGCCAGGGCCGGCGTGCCGCTGACGCTGGTGGTCAAGCGGCCGGACGGGGTCGAGTACAAGCGCGCGACTCTTGCCGACGAGGGCATGGGCGGGCGTGCATTCGCCGTTCCGCTCCTGGCGGGCTCGGCCCCCGGAAAGTGGACGATCGAGGCCTATGCCGACCCGAAGGGCGATCCGATCGGCGAGATCCAGTTCCTGCTCGAGGACTATATTCCCGAGCGGCTCGATTTCACCCTCCATCCGAAGAAGGGCTTCATCGATCCGGGCGAGCCGGTCGAGCTCACGCTCGACGCCCGCTTCCTCTACGGCGCGCCGGCAAGCGGGCTCGACGTGACCGGCGCGATCCGCCTGCAGGCGGTCGAGAACGCGGGCCTTGCCGGCTTCCCCGGCTATGTCGCGGGCCTCGCCGACGACGAGTTCACCGCCGTCCAGAACCAGTTCACCGACAAGGCGCAGACGGACTCGAAGGGTCATGTGGATCTCTCGGTCGATCTGCCGGAAGCGGCCGCGACAAGGCCGCTCGAGGCGAAACTGATCGTCGACGTCGCCGAGGCGGGCGGACGCACGGTCGAGCGCACGGTCACGCTGCCCGTGCGGGCGAAGGGCGTGATGATCGGGGTCAAGAAGGACTTCGACGATTCGCTGAGCGCCGGTGATGTCGCGACTTTCGAGGCGATCGCCGTCGCCCCCGACGGCGCGCGGGTCGCGCGCAAGGGGGCGGCATGGTCGCTCTATCAGGTGACCAACGACTATCAATGGTTCAACGCCGACGGCCGCTGGAGTTTCGAGCCGGTCAAGTCGTCGAAGCGGGTCGCCAGCGGCGCGATCGACATCGGCGCCGACGCGCCGGCGAAGTTCTCGGCGCCGATCGGCTGGGGGGCGCACCGGCTCGAGGTCAAGACGCTCGACGGCGAGGAGACGAGCTTTGCGTTCGACGTCGGCTGGTCGGGGACGGCGAGCGCCGACACGCCCGACAACGTCGTCGTCACCCTGGACAAGACGAACTACGCCCCCGGCGATGAGGCGAAGCTCCGGATCAGTTCGCCCTCAGCCGGCAAGGCCACGGTCGCGCTGATCGGCGACGTCGTCGAGCGCCTGGTCGACGTCGACCTCGTCTCAGGGGACAACGTCGTGCCGTTCACGGTCGGCGCCGACTGGGGCCCCGGCGCCTATGCGGTCGCGCTGACCCATCGGCCGCTCGACGTCGCCGCGCGGCGCATGCCGGGTCGGGCGATCGGGCTCGCCTGGTTCGGCATCGCCGGGGATTCGCGCAAGCTCGGCGTCGCCCTCGACGCGCCGGCGCTCGTGAAACCGCGCCAGCCGATGACGCTGCCGATCAAGGTTTTAGGCCTTGCGCCGGGCGAGGAGGCGCGGGTGACGGTGTCGGCGGTCGACATCGGAATCCTCAACCTGACCGGCTTCGAGACGCCGGATCCGGGCGCTTACTTCTTCGGCCAGCGCAAGCTTCCGGTCGAGATCCGCGACCTGTGGGGCATGCTGATCGACGGCATGCAGGGCGCAGCCGGCGCCATCCACACGGGAGGCGACACGGGCGGCAATCTCGAAGGCAATCTGCCGACGCAGCCGCCGCTCGCGCTGTTCTCCGGCGTCGTGAAGCTCGACGACGACGGCAAGGCGACGGTGACCTTCGACCTGCCGGCGTTCAACGGCTCGATGCGGCTCGCCGCGGTCGCCTGGTCGAAGGACAAGGTCGGCTCGGCGCAGGCGGACGTCGTGGTGCGCGATCCCATCGTCGTCGCGGCAACCCTGCCGCGCTTCCTCGACGTCGGCGACCGATCGCAGATGCATGTCGAAATCGACAATGTCGAGGGCGACGCGGGCGACTACACGCTCGACCTCGACATTCACGGGCCGCTGACGGCGGACGCCGACGCGCTCCGCCGGACGGTGCGGCTCGATGCGCATCAGCGGCTCTCGGTCGCGATGCCGATCACCGCGGCGGGCGTCGGGACGGCGGAGTTCGATCTGCGGCTTGCTGGCCCGAACACGGATCAGGCGCAGCATTTCGGGCTCGGCATCCTGTCCGGCGCCCCCGACGTCTACCGCCGCACGGTGACGCCGCTGCCGGGCGGCGGGACGCAGACGATATCCGGCGACCTGCTC
>JAFAHG010000146.1 GCA_019237315.1 Actinomycetota bacterium | reverse complement strand
CGCCGCGCTCGGCAGCTCGTCGAGCGGCAGCGAGCCGCCGCCCGCGCGCGCGGTCGTTTCCACGACCTCCCCGCCGACGAGCCGCGCGAGGCGCTCCGCCCGCGCGCGCACGCGCTCGACCGGCTCGCGCAGTGCTCGCAGCGCCGGCACCTCCTCGAGGGCGCGTTCCGGCTCGGCATACAGGAGCAGCGTCCCTTCGAGCGCCGCCAGCGTCAGCTTGTCCGGCCGCAGCGCGCGTTGCAGCGGATGGCGCCGCAGCTTCTCCACGAGGTCGGCGCGGCCGACGACGATGCCGGCCTGGGGTCCGCCGAGCAGCTTGTCGCCCGAGAACGCGACGAGGTCGGCGCCCGCGGCGAGGCTGTCGGGCACGAGCGGCTCGTCACCGAACTCGACGAGCGACCCCGAGCCGAGGTCGTCGACGAGCGGCAGGTCGTGACGGTGCGCGACCGCTGCGAGCTCGCGCAGCGCGGGCCGCTCTGCGAACCCGACCGTGCGGAAGTTCGACTGGTGGACGCGCAACAGGAGCGCCGTGTCCGCTCCGATCGCTGCTTCGTAGTCCGAGGCGCGCGTGCGGTTCGTCGTGCCGACCTCGCGCAGACGTGCGCCGGAACGCGTGAGCACGTCGGGGATGCGGAAGCCGTCGCCGATCTCGATCAGCTCGCCGCGCGACACGACGACCTCGCGTCCTTCCCCGAGGGCGGCGAGCGCGAGCAGCACCGCGGCCGCGTTGTTGTTCACGACGAGTGCCGCCTCCGCGCCCGTCAGCCGCCGCAGCACGGCGGCGAGATGGTCGTGGCGCGAGCCGCGCGTTCCCGAGTCGAGGTCGTACTCGAGGTTCGAGTAGCCGCGCGCGACGTCCTGCACGCGTTCGAGCGCCGCAGGCGGAAGCGGCGCGCGTCCGAGGTTCGTGTGGAGCACGACTCCCGTCGCGTTGATCGCATGCCGCAGGCGCGGCGCGGCGTGCGCCGCCGCGACCGCGAGCACGCGCGGCACGAGCTCGCCCGGGTCCGCGCCGGCGGCGATCTCCGCGCGCGCCTGCGCGAGCGCCTCCCTCGCCGCGGCGACCGCCACCGCGTGCGGAAGCCGCGCGACCGGCCCGGCGCGCAGCAGCTCGTCCACCGAAGGCAGCTCCCGAAGCTCGATGCCTAGAGTGTAGGAGCGGGATGGCAGCCACGAGCGCACCGGTCCGGCTCACCGAGCTCGTCTCGTGCGGCGGCTGTGCCGCGAAGTACTCGGCCGCGCTCCTGCAGGACCTCGTCGCGACGCTCGCGCCGCAGGTCGACGAGAACCTGCTCGTCGGGCTCGCGCCCGCCGACGACGCGGCCGTCTACCGCCTCGACGACGAGCGCGCGCTCGTCTTCACGCTCGACTTCTTCCCGCCGATCGTCGACGACCCGGCGACGTTCGGCGCGATCGCGGCGACGAATGCGCTCAGCGACGTGTTCGCGATGGGCGGGACGCCGCTCGTCGCGCTCTCGATCGCGGCGTTTCCCGAGTCGCTGCCGGGTGACGCGGTGAGCGCGATCCTCGAAGGCGCGGCGGCAAAGGTGCGCGAGGCGGGCGGCGTGCTCGCCGGCGGCCACACGCTGCGCGACGAGGAGCCGCTCTACGGCCTCGCCGTCGTCGGCACCGTGCATCCGGACCGTATCTGGACGAAAGCCGGCGCTCGTCCCGGCGACACCCTCTACCTGACGAAGCCGCTCGGCACCGGCCTGCTCGTGCATGCGAAGGCCGACCTCACCGAGGCGATCCGCTGGATGACGACGCTGAACACCGTTCCGCTCGAGGCTCCGCACGCCGTCACCGACGTCACCGGCTTCGGTCTCCTCGGCCACGCGCACGAGATGGCGTCGCGGAGCGGTGTCGAGATCGTGCTCGACTCGGCTGCGCTGCCCATCATGCCGGGCGCGCTGAAGCTGGCGGCTTCCGGCGTGCGAACCGGCGGCGATCCGCGCAACCGTGCGTACGTCGGCGACGCGCTGACGGTCCAAGGCGTCGACGACGCGTTCGTCACGCTCGCATTCGACCCGCAGACGGCGGGCGGCCTCCTGATCGCAACCGATGCCGAGCTTCCGTTCACGCGCATCGGCCGCGTCGAAGCGGGGTCCGGCGTACGCCTGATCTGACGGGGATCCTGCTCGTCGGGGGCGCGAGCACACGGTTCGGTTCGCCGAAGGCGCTCGCACGGGTTGGCGACGCGACGCTTGCGGAGCGCGCGTGGAATCTGCTCGGCGAGGCGTGCACGACGCGCATCGCCGTCGGCAAGCGCGCAGACGGCTTGCGGCTTCCGTTCGACGTCGTGGACGACGAGACCGAGGTGCGCGCGCCGCTCGCGGGGATCGTCGCCGGATTGCGCGCCGCGCCGAGCGACGTGAGCGTCGTCGTCCCCGTCGACTGCCCGTCGCTCACGCGTGATGCGTTGATCCGTCTGGCCGCCGCTTGCCGCGACGTGGCGGTCCCGCAGACGGGCCCGCTACCCGGCGCGTATCGCCGCACCGCGCTGCCTGTGCTCGAGCGGCGGCTCGCGGCCGGCGAGCTGAAGCTGCGCGACGCACTCGGCGAGCTCGACGTTGCGATCGTGCAGTTGCCGGAGGACGAGCTCGTGAACGTGAACGCGCCGCCGTACGCGACCGCGTCCGTCGACGTCGTCCGTCATCCCGGCGCGCGCGAGCGCGATCTCGTCGCGGTCGAGGAGCCGCTCGAGATCCGCATCGGCGGCGAGCCGGTCGCGATCACGATGCGTACGCCCGGACACGACGAGGAGCTCGCGCTCGGCTTCGCGGTGGGGGAGGGACTCGATCCCGTCGGCGCGCGCCTGCCTGCCGATCTCGCAGCGAACACCGTCGAGCTCGACGTGCGCGCGTTCGACCCGGAACGCCTGCGCCGGCACTTCTACACCTCGTCGTCGTGCGGTGTCTGCGGGAAAGGGGCGCTCGCCGCGGTCGCCGTGCAGGCGCCGCCCGTCGACAGCAGTCTCACCGTGGACGCGGGGCTGCTTGCCTCGTTGCCCGACCGCCTTCGCCAGCCCGCGTTCGAGCTCACGGGCGGACTGCACGCCGCGAGTCTCTTCGATGCGCGCGGCGAGCCGCTGTGCGTGCGCGAGGACGTCGGCCGCCACAACGCGCTCGACAAGGTGGTGGGGTGGGCGTTTCGCGCGGGGCGCTTCCCTCTGCGCGACAACCTGCTCGCGGTCAGCGGCCGGCTCTCGTTCGAGCTCGTGCAGAAGGCGGCCACCGCCGGCGCGCCGTTCCTCGTCGGCGTCGGCGCTCCGTCGAGCCTCGCCGTCGAGCTCGCGGAGGCGCAGGGGGTGACGCTGTGCGGCTGGGCGCGCCGCGGGCGCGTCTCCGTCTACACGCACGCCGAGCGGATTACCCCGACGACCTGACGGGTACATCGCGTGCCGATTGGACTTCCAGCGCGTCGCCGAGATCCAGGTCGTCCTCGAGGGGATCGCGCTCCCCGCGACGCGCGACGAGCTCGTCGCCTACGCGCGGCGCGAGGACTCGCAGGCCGCGGAGACGCTGAGGCAGATCCCCGAAGGCGAGTACGACCGGCTCGACGCGGTCGGTGAGGCGCTACGCCGGACGAGCGTGTTGCAGCGCGTGATCCCGTCGCTACCGCAGCCGGAGAGCGGCAAGCCGCCCGGCGGCGACGACTACCTGAACCCGAACCCGGAGCCGGGGGCGGTGCGCCCGTCCGCGCCGGGTACCAAACCGGCGCAGGAGACCCTCGAGGAGCAGACGAAGACGCAGAAGCGCCAGCAGCAGGTCCAGAAGCAGCGCTAGCGCGTCTTCTCACGCAGGCGCTCGCGTTGCTTCTCGACGACGTACCGCGGGTCGCGCGCGGACTGGAAGCCGGCCTTGAACACGGAGTAGCGCAGCGCGGCGCTCCCAGCGAGGAGTAGCGCGCTGCCTGCGGCCGCCGCCACGCGGCTACGGCGGCCGCGGGCCGCGAGCAGCGTCGCACCGGCCGCCGTGCACGCCTTCGCGACGCGCCCGTACTTGCCGGCCTCGCCTTCGTAGTACACCTCGCCGACGAAGCCGAGCCTCCGTTCCATCGCGACGGTGAGCCCGAGCTCCGCCACGGCACCGAGGATTGCCGCCCGCCGCGCGGGCCCTGCCGAGCGCCGCGGCGCGAACATCGTCGTCGCCGCACCGCCGCTCGCAGCGGCGCTCGCGCCGAAGAGCCACGGCAACTCACCGCGCGCCTCGCTCCACACCGGGATCGCAGTGTTTGCGACGAGCGCGCCGGTGTAGGTCGCAAGCGGCGGGCCGGTCAGGAACGAAGCGACCTCCGCCGCCCACTTCACCGGCCGTAACCGGCCGGTGAGCTCGAGCAGCGCCGCCGTCGTCGACGCGCCGCCCGACACGAAGAGGATCCAGCTGCCGACGCTCATCGGCGAGGTGACCTTGAAGACGCGCAGCATGTTGAGGAAGCGCTCCGGCCGGCCGAGGTCCTTGACGAGCAGGATCGGCGACGCGATGTCCGCTGCCGCGCCGACGTAGAGCGCCGTCTTCGCGAGCCCCTCGTTGCGCGTCACGCGGCCGATGCCGTGCAGCACGCTGCACGTGCCCGCGATCCCGCCGGTGAAGAAGTACGCCGCGACCTCCGGGTGCCACACGGGCTCTTTCACGATCGGCCGCCCGTAGTACGACTGCATCTCCGTGCCCCGCTCGGTGATGCTCATTGGGCGAACTCCGTTTGCCCAATGAGGCGCACCTGAAAGAAGGGAGCACACGAGGGAAACATGGTTTCCCTCGCGGGAGCGAGCCGAAGGCGAGCGACGCTCACTCGCGTCCCCCGAAGAACGACACGGCGATGCCAGTGAGCAGAGCCGCCGCCGCGACCGCCGTGTTCAGCCAGAGCTTCGGCAGGTGCGCGGTCGGCACGACCGGGTCGGGCGGCAGCCCGTACACCTCGGGCTCGTCGAGCAACAGGAAGAACGCGCCGAAGCCGCCCACGCCGTCGTCCGGATCGTTGCCGTACAACCGCGCGCCGTTCCAGTGCTCGGCGCGCAGCTTCTCGAGCCGCTTGTCCGCGCGCTCGCGCAGCTCGTCGAGCTCGCCGAACTGGATCGAGTCGGTCGGGCACGACTTCGCGCACGCCGGCTCGTGGCCGCCCTTCAGCCGGTCGTAGCAGAGCGTGCACTTCCAGACGCGCCCGTCTTCCTTCTTGCCGAAGATCGGCAGTGCGAGCGGCGCGTCGTCGGGCGAGCGGGGGAGGTCGCGCTTGTCGATCACCCCGAACGGACACGCAGGGACGCAGTAGCCGCAGCCGTTGCAGACGTCCTCCTGGACCACGACGGTGCCGAACTCGGTGCGGAAGAGCGCGCCGGTCGGACAGACGTCGAGGCAGCCGGCGTGCGTGCAGTGCTTGCACACGTCGCTCTCCATCAGCCAGCGAAGCGGCTCCGCGTCGAGCGCCGCGACCTCGCCGTCGAGCTTCAGCGGCTTGCGCTGCTCGACGAACGCGACGTGCCGCCACGAGTTCGCGCCGAGCGCCGAGGTGTTGTCGTAGCTCTCACCCGTCCAGAGGCGTCCGTCCTCGGGGATCAGGTTCCACTCCTTGCACGCGACCTCACAGGCCTTGCAGCCGATGCAGATCGTCGTGTCGGTGAAGAAGCCCATGCGCGGCTTCGCGTCCGCTCCATAAGACTCGACCGCGGTGCTCACGTCTTCCGCGTCTCCTCCGGTTCATGCCGGGTCGCCGTCGCGCGCGCCGCACGCGCCTCCGCGCGCAGCTCGTCCATGAACTGCGCGAGCTTCGGCCCGCGCGGCCGCCGTCCCGGCCGGATGTCGCACGTGAACGCCTTCACCTCCTGGATGTGCACGTTCGGGTCGAGCGCCATGTGCGCGAGGTCGTTCGCGGCGCCGCCCGTGACGAGCCCGCGCTGGCCCCAGTGGTACGGCAGTCCGACCTGGTGGCGAACGGCGCCGTTCACCTTCATGGGCCGCATGCGGTCCGTGACGAGAACACGTGCCTCGATCGCCGAGCGCATCGTCACGATCGTCGCCCAGCCGCCGTGCTCGAGCCCGCGCTCGCGCGCGAGGTCGGGGTGCACCTCGACGAACATCTGCGGCTGCAGCTCCGAGAGGTACGGCGTGAAGCGCGTCATGCCCCCCGCGGTGTGGTGCTCCGTCAGGCGGTAGGTGGTGACGACGTACGGGAAGAGCTCGCTGCCGCCCTCGCCCGCGACGGGGTTGTACGGGTCCTCCTCGAGGTCCTTGTTCTGCTGGCGGCGCGGGTTCGCCCGCTGCGAGTAGAGCGGGTTGTCGAACGGCGACTCGTGCGGCTCGTAGTGCGTCGGCAGCGGCCCGTCCTCGAGCCCCTGCGGGACGTAGAGCCAGCCGAGCCCGTCGGCCTGCATGATGAACGGGTGGTTCCCGGCGATCGCGTCGGGACCCTTCGCGTCGTCGGGCGGCACGTAGTCCGGCGGCTTCTCCTCGTCGAAGTCGGGCGTGTCGTGCCCCGTCCACTTCTTCTGCTCGGCGTCCCACCACACGAGCTCCTTGCGGTCGGACCACGCCTTCCCGTCGGGATCCGCCGACGCGCGGTTGTAGAGCAGACGACGGTTCGCCGGCCACGACCAGGCCCACTCGAGTGCGGTGTACGTCTGCTCCCAGTGCGGCGTCTTGCGCGCGGCCATGTTCTTGCCGTCGGCGTACGCGCCGCAGTAGATCCAGCAGCCGCAGCTCGTCGAACCGTCGGCTTTCAGGAGCTTGTACGCGGCGAGCAGCTGACCGTGGTCGTCGTAGCCGTTGATCTCGCGCAGCACGTCGGACGCGCTCGGCTCCTCGTTCCCGCCCTGCTCGCCGTACTCCCACGTGAGGTGCTGGACCGGCCAGTCCTTCGGGTCCTGCGACTCCTTCAGCTTCTCCTTGATCTTCTTGCCGAGGTGGTAGTAGAACCAGAGCTCGGAGCGGCAGTCCTCCTTCGGCTCGACCGCCTTGAAGTGCCACTGCAGCAGACGCTGCGTATTCGTGAACGAGCCGTCCTTCTCGAGGTGCGTCGAGGCCGGCATGAAGAACACCTCGGTCGGGATCTGCTCCGTGCGCAGCTCACCCGACTCGATCTCCGGGCTGTCGTACCAGAACGACGCAGTCTCGATCTCGACGAGATCGCGCACGACGAGCCAGTCGAGCTGCGCGAGACCCAGCCGTTGTGCGCGTCCGTTCGCCGAGCCGACCGCCGGGTTCTCGCCGGCGACAATGTACCCCTTCACCTTCCCTTTCAGCATCTGCTGGACGGTCCAGTAGTGCGAGTTGTCGTCGTCGATGCGCGGCAGCCAGGAGAAGCAGAACTCGTTCTCCTTCGTCGCCGCCGGGCCCCACCACGCCTTCAGCAGCGAGACGATGTACGCGTCCGCGTTGCCCCACCAGCCGGCGGGCGCGGTCGAGCGCTCGATGTACTTCTGCAGGCCGCCGTAGTGCTCGGTGTGCGGCATCACCAGGTAGCCGGGGAGGATGTTGTAGAGCGTCGGGATGTCGGTAGAGCCCTGGATCGACGCGTGCCCGCGTAGCGCCATGATCCCGCCGCCCGGCCGGCCCATGTTCCCGAGCAGGAGCTGGATGATCGCCGCACTGCGGATCAGCTGGACGCCGGTCGTGTGCTGCGTCCAGCCGACCGCGTAGGCGAACGCGCCCGTGCGCTCGCGGCCGGAGTTCTTGCAGATCGTGTCCGCATACCAGAGGAACTCCTCGACCGTGCAGCCGCAGGTCTCGGCGACGAACTCCGGCGTGTAGCGCGCGTAGTGGCGCTTCAGGATCTGGAAGACGCAGCGCGGATGCTCGAGGTCCCAGTCCTCCTCCGGCGGGTCGCCGTGCGAAAGGAGGCCGCCGTGACTTCCGTGCGACTGCTCCCCTTTCACGCCTTCTTCCGGCGAGCCTCCCGAGCCGTGCACCTGCATGCCCTTGTACTGCCAGGTCGTCGCGTCGTACTTCCCCTGCTCGGGGTCCCAGCCGGAGAAGAGCCCGTCGGCCTCCTCGGTGTCGACGTACGCGTCGTCGATGATGACGCGCGCATTCGTGTAGGTGCGAACGTACTCGTGGAACCAGCGGTCGTTCTCGAGGATGTAGTTGACGACACCGCCGAGGAACGCGATGTCGGAGCCGGCGCGGATGCCTATGTACTTCGTCGACATCGCGCTCGTGCGCGTGAAGCGCGGGTCGATGTGGACGACCTCCGCGCCGCGTTCCCGCGCTTCCAGCACCCACTGGAAGCCGACCGGGTGGTTCTCGGCCATGTTCGACCCCATGATCGTGATGCAGTCCGAGTTCATGAGGTCCTGCTGGTAGTCCGTCGCACCGCCTCGCCCGAACGAGGTGCCCAGACTGGGCACCGTGGAGCTGTGTCATATGCGGGCCTGGTTCTCGACCTGCACGACGCCGAGCGACGTGAGGAGCTTCTTGATCAGGTAGTTCTCCTCGTTGTCGAGCGTCGCGCCGCCGAGGTTCGCGATGCCCATCGTCCGCTTCGCGGGATTGCCCTCCCGCGTCGTCTCCTCCCACGTCTCCTCCCGCGTGCGGAGGATGCGGTCGACGATCATGTCCATCGCCTGCTCGAGCGGTAGCTCTTCCCACTCGGTGCCGTACGGGCGGCGGTACTTGACCTTGTACTCGCGCAGCGGGCCGTCGTGCATGTTCTTCGTCGCGGCGCCCTTCGGGCAGAGCCGGCCGCGCGAGATCGGGCTCGCCGGGTCGCCCTCGACCTGCATGACCGCGCCGTCCTTGACGTAGACGAGCTGCGCGCAGCCGACGGCGCAGAACGGGCAGATCGACTGGGCGACGTGGTCGGCCTCGGCGATCCGCGGCTCGAGCGTCCGCGAACGGTTCGACTGGACGCTCTTCCCGAGCCCGAGCGGGTCGCCGTCCAGCTGGCGCAGGACCGGCCAGGACTTGACCAGCTCGGCGATCTCCCGCTTCAGCTTGCCCCTCCCACGAAGGAACGCACTACGATCCTCTTTTCTCATTCGCGCGACTGGGTAAACCCGAACCGATGCCCCGTCAGATCGAGAGTACGGCGGCCGCCCGGGTCGCCGCCTTCCGCACCGCGCTGCGCACGTTCCTGCGCACGAGCGAGAAGGTCGCGCGGGTGCACGGCCTCACGCCGCAGCGCTACCTGCTGCTGCTGATGATCAAGGGCGCGCCCGACGGATCGGAGCAGTCGACGGTGACGGACCTCGCCGCGCGTCTCTCGCTCGGGCAGAGCACGGTGACGGAGCTCGTGAAGCGCGCCGAGCAGGCGGGCCTGATCGAGCGCGAGCGCTCCGAGGACGACGCACGCGTCGCCCACGTGCGGCTGACCGCCGAAGGCGAGCGGCGGTTCGCCGAGGCGTTCACGACGCTCGAGGAAGAGCGCGCGGCGTTGCGCCGCGCGTTCGGCGAGCTGGACGGCTAGGTGACCGCGCCCGGCGTCGTCGGCGCGCCGATGAGCACGTTCATCAGGTTGCGGAACTTCGTCGGGTCCATGCCTCCTGCCTCGTCGCTCGCCTTGTGCGGCATGAGCGAGTTGTTGAAGCTCGGCCAGTAGGCCCAGGCGGTCTCGCTCGCGAACCTCTCCGCCGTGATCTGGCTGTGCGGCGTCCCCGCCGGCGGGTTCCAGCCGCGGCCGCCGAGGACGGCCGTGAGGATCGCCCGGTCGTCGTCGTTCAGGACGTAGAAGTCGATCTGGTGCGCGTACTCGTGCTGGACCGTCGCCCACGCGAACTCGCCGCTCGAGAGAAGGTCAGGACTCAGCCAGATGTTTCCGGGAGTCGCCTCGGCGATCGCGTTGTCCTGGATGTGGATCGTCACCGTCTGCGGCACGAGGAACCAGTTCATGCCGCTCGCCCCGAGCGCCGCCGTGACCTCGGCCTGCTGCACGGGCGTGCCCCCGTCGAAGGTGTAGTTGGCGGGAAGGTTCGCGAGGTGAGGGATGACGGGCGGGGTCGGCTCCGTCGTCGTCGCGGGGGCGGCCGTCGATGTAGGCGGCACGGCCGCGTGCCGCGTCAGCAATACGGCGGCGAGCGCCGCGCCGAGGACGACGACCAACCCGACCTCGACGACCTGCAGCCACGGAACCGCAACGCCGACGCGGTCGCGGCGCTTCGGTCGGCGAGGCGTCCCGACCTCGCGCTTGACGACCGCGCCGAGACGCGCCAGGTCCGACTTCGGCAGGTAGTCGGCGGCGCCGGCGCGCATCGCCTCGACGCCCGTCTGCTCGTCGAGCTGGCCGGAGACGAGCACGAACGGCGGTGTCCGGCCGTGATGGGCCTTCGCGAGCTCGAGCGCTGCGAGGCCGTTCCAGTTCGGCAGCGCGAAGTCGGCGAGGACGACGTCCCAGCCGTCGCGGTCGAGTGCATCCTCGAAGTCGCTGCGCGTTTCGACGCGCAGCGCCTCGACCGCATACCCCTCGCGCTCGAGACCGCGCTCGATGAGCATCGCGTCGTCGGGCGAGTCCTCGAGCAACAGGACGTGCAGCGTGGTCATTGCGGATCGACCTCCACGGGCGGCGGCGGCTCGTTCAGGAGCAGCCAGTACATCCCGAGCTTGCTGACGGCCTCGAGGAACTCGCCCGAGTGGATGGGCTTCTGCACGTAGCTGTTCGCTCCGAAGTCGTAGCCGCGCAGCCTGTCCTGCTCCTCGCGCGACGAGGTGAGGATCACGACGGGCACGCGGCGCAGCCGGTCGGTGTCGCGCATGCGCTGCAGCACCTCGAGGCCGCTGAGCCGCGGCAGCTGGAGGTCGAGCAGCACGACGGTCGGAAGCGGACGCGATGCGTCCTCGAGCAGCTCCATGGCCTCGACGCCGTCGTGTGCGACGACGACCTCGTTGAGGATGTTCGCCTGCTTGAGCGCCCGCAAGGTCAGCGTGACGTCGTCGGAGTTGTCCTCGACGAGCATGATCCGCTTCTCCTCTTCCATCACGTGGTCCTTTCCGGGAGGGTGAACCAGAACGTCGCGCCGTGCTCCACGGCAGCGTCGGCCCACACGCGGCCGCCGTGGCGCCCAACGGCGCGCCGGACGGAGGCGAGTCCGATGCCCGTGCCCGGGAACTGGTCCTGCGTGTGGAGACGCTGGAACGGCGTGAAGAGCTTGTCCGCGTAGTTCATGTCGAAGCCGACGCCGTCGTCGCGGACGAAGAAGACGCGTTCGCCGTCGATCTGTGCGCTGCCGAATTCGATCCGGGCGCGCGGGTGCGTCGACGTGAACTTCCAAGCGTTCGCGAGGAGGTTCTGCAACACCGCGTGGAGGAGTAGGTCGTCACCGCCCGCGACGAGTCCTTCCTCGATCTCGACGGAAACGTCCCGGTCCGGGTCGACGCGCCGGAGCTCTTCGCCGATCTGGCGCGCGAGGGCCGATATGTCCACGCGGGTGCGGTCCATCTCCTTGCGCGTCAGGCGCGAGAGGGTCAGGAGGTCGTCGATCAGGTCGCCCATGCGCTGCGCGGCGGCGCGGATGCGATTCGCGTAGAGCTGTCCCTCGTCCCCGAGCCGCGGGCCATAGTCC
This sequence comes from Actinomycetota bacterium, assembly GCA_019237315.1. Classification (GTDB taxonomy): domain Bacteria; phylum Actinomycetota; class Thermoleophilia; order Gaiellales; family Gaiellaceae; genus PALSA-600. Next base: position 8,991 of record JAFAHG010000146.1, on the reverse strand, counting down.
TCGACGAGGGCGAGGCTGAAGCCGTCGAGGGCACGCAGCGGCGCGCGCAGGTCGTGCGAGACGGAGTAGGCGAACGCTTCGAGCTCGTCGTTCGCGGCGCGGAGCTCGGCCGTCCGCTGCTCGACGCGGCGCTCGAGCTCCGCGTCGGCCTGGAGCCGGCGGAGCGCGGCGGCGGTCACGTTCGCGATCGTCTGCAGGAACGTGAGATCGTCTTCGCTGAAGGCGCGCGCGGAGGTCGAGTGCGCACCGAGGACGCCGAACGGGCTGTCGCTGCCGTCGATCGCGACGCCGATCCCGCTGACGATGTCGTGCGAGGTGAGAAGCGGGGAAGGATGGAACCGCGTCTCGGCGGCGAGATCGTCGACGATGAGCGGCCCGTCCGAGTGGATCGTGAAGGCCGCCTGCGAGTCCTCGCCGACCCGGGCCGTGCCGATCAGCTCCGGCTCGAATCCGTAGCCCGCGACGAGGCGCAGGCCCGCGTCGCCCGGAAGGAGCTCGAGCACCTTCGCGTACTCGACCTCGAGCGTCTCCGCGACGATCGTGACCGCCTCGCCGAGGAGCTCCGCGACGTCGGTGTGGACGAGAGCACCGTGGCTGAAGCCCGCCGCTGCTTCCTGCTGCCGCAGCCGGACGGCGACCGCAGCCTGGGCGGCCTTGCGCTCGGTGACGTCGGTGAAGATCGCGACGGCGCCGGTCAGCTCGCCCTGGTGGCGAATCGGGGCCGCCGCGAGGTTGAGGTCGACCGTGCGGCCGTTCCTGCGTGCGTATCGCAGCTCGCGCGCGACGGACCGGCCGTCCTCGAGGCGCGCGACGTCCTCGCGCATATGCGGCCAGAAGAGCTGCGGTCCCGAGGGAACCTGCGTCCCCAGCATCTCGGCAGCCGTCCGCCCGAAGAGCTCCTCGGCGGCCGGGTTCCACCCGGTGACCGTGCCGTCGAGATCGGTGGTGACGATCGCGAGGGGAGAGGAGGCGAGGATCGTCTCGAGCTCTTCGATGCGAAAGGTGTCGGCCGGCGACGTCTCGGGGTGTTGCCTCATGGAGCACACCTTCGGTCGTCACCCGCGCAGTCGAATCCGCGGTCCCCCGCAATGTTGCCGGGAGAAATCCGGATCGGGATACAAATGGCATCGCCCGGCGAGCCGGAGGTCCTTCTTCCGGGCGAGGACCGCGCTAGATCCCGACGATCGACTCCTTGCGCGCGAGCGTGGCCGCGGCAGTCCTGTTTGCGACGCCGAGCTTGCGCAGTATGCGCGCGACGTGGTTCTTCACGGCCTGGTTCGTGATGCCGAGCTCCGCCGCGATCGCGCGATTGGCGTCGCCGCGGGTCACACGGGTGAGGACGTCGATCTCGCGCGGCGTCAGCCCGTACCACTCGGCCGGTGTCGCGGCCTCGCGCTGCGCGAGGCGGTCGAGCGCCGCCCTGGCGCGGGCGCCCACGGCGACGAGTGCACCGCCGCGGACGAGCGTGAGGGCCGACGCGATCAGCTCCGGCGTCGCATCCTCGGCCGAGACGAACCCGCTCGCCCCCTCCTTCAGCGCGAGGAAGGCCCCGTGCTCGGTCGCTTGTTCGCGCACCACGAGGATCGGCGTGTCCGGCCAGCGGCGCCTGATCGTGCGGACGCGCGGGTAGCTCGGGCCGTCGCCGGGGATCGTCGCTACGACCGCGATGTCCGAATCCGGCGCGTCGTCGCTCTCGAGCTCCGCCAGGGTGACGTCGCGGAGCTCCGCGCCCCTGTCGAGAACGCGGTGCAAGGCCTCCCGCAACCGCCAGTCGTCGGCCGCAAGGAGCACCGTCGGCACCGTGCCGGACGTCCCCTCGCCGCGCCTGGACGATCCACGTTCCACGTCGGCTCACCTCTTGTTGCCACGTGGCTTGGTTCCTTCTTCAGCGTAGTCGGATACGCCGGAACCGCAAGACCAGATTGCGTCATGCCGAAGGTGGGACTCGAACCCACACGGCCCGAAGGCCACCGGATTTTGAGTCCGGCGCGTATGACCAATTTCGCCACTTCGGCGGGCGGCGAAAATCGTAGCCCCCGAAACCGGTCTATCCTGTTCCCGCCGTGCGGAAGTGGCTCGTCTCGGGTCTGGCACTCGTCGCGCTCGCCGGCGGCGGGTACGCCGCGCAGGCCCGCCTGACGTCCGCCTCCGTTCCGCGCTGTCCCGCCTCCTGGGGCTATGAGGCGCTCGCGAAGCGGGTGGGCGTCGCGGTCTTCTGCCCGACCTGGCTGCCCCAGCCGCTCACGAGCCAGGTGCGGAGCGAGTACTCGACGCAGCCCTACGTGAACGGGGACGGGTCGTACCTCGTCTCCTACCTCTGGTTCGAGAAGGACCCGACGACCCCGTACGAGGTGCACGTCAACGTCCGCGGCTTCCCCGGCCGGACGCGCATCCCCGCCTGCCAGGACACGATGACCGAAGGCGAGCAGACCGTCCCCTGCTTCTCCGACCCGGCCGGCACCGTCCGCTTCGGGAAGCTGACGGCCACGGTTTACACGGCAAACCAGGGGATCGACACCTGGCACGTGCTCTACGCCTGGCACTACAAGGGCTCGCTCTACACGGTCAGCCAGCACGTCGCACCGCCGTTCACGGACGTCACGGTGCGCCGCAGCCTGACCCACATCCTGCGCGGCCTGGTGCTCGTCAACCCGTAGAGCAGGATCTTCCTGCTTGAAATCCCTAACGGGCGTAAGGGATACTCGTCCCAGCAGAGGAACTACACCTCGAAATCCTTCGAACCGGGAGACTCGATGAAGAAGCGTGTCCTGCTCGGAGTGCTCGTGGCGGTCGGGGCGTTCGGCCTCGGCGCGACGGCGCTTGCGAGCTCGAGCAAGCAGGCGGGCGCTACACCCCTGCCCTCGTCCTCGTGCGGGAAGCTGCAGTACTCCGGCAGCGGTAGCCCCGACTACATCATCGCCTCCGACCTGCCGCTGCAGGGTGCGAACCGCGCCCTGACGACCGAGATGGCGAAGGCTGTCGCCTTCATCCTCGGCCAGCAGGGTTGGAAGGCCGGCAAGTACACCGTCGGCTTCCAGTCGTGTGACGACTCGACGGCGCAGGCCGGCGGCTACGACACGGCGAAGTGCACGGCGAACGCCAATGCGTATTCGCAGGACTCGTCGGTGCTCGGCATCGTCGGGACGTTCAACTCGGGCTGCGCAAAGCTCGAGATCCCGATCAACAACCGCGCGTCGATCGCGATGGTCAGCCCGTCGAACACGTACCCGGGCCTGACGGTGAGCGGCCCCGGTACGGCGCCGGGTGAGCCGGGCGTCTACTACCCGACCGGCAAGCGCAACTACGCGCGCGTCGTCTGGACCGACCGCTCCCAGGGTGCGGCCGACGTCCTGTTCGCGAAGAACAACCTGCACCTCAAGGACGTCTACGTCCTCACGGACAAGACGACCTACGGCGCGGGCATCGCGACGCTGTTCAAGACGGACGGGCCGAAGGTCGGCGTCAAGATCGCCGGCTACCAGGCGTGGAACCCGCAGGGCACGACGTTCCAGTCGCTCGCCACGGCGGTCAAGCAGTCCGGCGCCGACGGCGTGTTCCTCGGCGGCAACGTCTGCTTCCAGGGCGGCAAGGTGATCAAGGACCTGCGCTCGGTGCTCGGGGCGAGCTTCCCGATCATCGTCCCCGACGGCTTCACGCCGCTCTCGGCGACGTGGACGACCTCGGGCGGCGCGGCGCTCGGCGTGTACAACAGCCAGCCGGGCATCCCGATCAACCAGCTGAAGGGCGCCGGCGCGGCGTTCGCGTCGGGCTTCGCCAAGGTGAACGGCGGCAAGGCGCCGGATCCGTACACGGTCTACGCGGCGCAGGCGGCGCAGGTGCTGCTCGGCGCGATCGCGAAGTCCGACGGCACGCGCGCGGGCGTCGTCTCGCACCTCACGAACCTGACCGTGAACAACGGTCTCCTCGGCAACTTCAAGATCAACGCCAACGGAGACACGACGCTCGGAACCGTGACCTTCTACCAGGTCGACGCGAGCAAGACGCACGGCAAGTTCATCGAGCTGCTGACCCCGCCGACCAGCCTCACGAAGTAGCAGGCGGGAACACGACCGACTGACGTTCGAGGGGAGGGCGAAAGCCCTCCCCTCGAACCCGGGAACAACCGAGCCTTGGCGACCCAAGCCTCCACATCGATCCCGCGGCTGCGCGCGCTCAAGCGGCCGAATGCAGCGGTGCCGATCGCCGTCCTGCTGCTCGGGCTGATCCTCTTCTGGCTCGGCGAGAACCTCGTCCGGACGCCGGCCGACTTCTACCAGAACTTCGTCTACGGAGCCACGAACGGGCTGCTGTACGGCCTGATCGCAATCGGCTACTCGCTCGTCTACGGCATCCTCGAGCTGATCAACTTCGCGCACGGCGACGTCTTCATGCTCGGCTCGATGATGGCGACGACGTTCGTGGGCGTCACGATCCTCGGGCTGACCGCAGGAAGTGCGTGGTACGTCCTGTGGCCGGGGATCATCGCCGCGCTGCTCATCTCGATGGCGTTCTGCGGGACGCTGAACGCGTCGATCGAACGCGTCGCATACCGGCGTCTGCGAACGGCGCCGCGACTCGCCCCGCTCATCACTGCGATCGGGATGTCGTTCATCCTCCAGAACGTCGGCCTCGTGTGGAAGGGACCGCGGCCGATCTCGACCGTCGACATCCTCCCGCACGGCGCGATCTTCACGATCGGCGGAGTTGCGTACACGTGGAGCGAGTTCTTTGTGGTCGCCGTGACACTGCCGACGCTTGCGCTCCTCGTGTGGCTCGTGCAGCGCACCCGCCACGGCAAGGCGATGCGCGCCACCGCGCAGGACCGTGAAGCTGCGGCGATGATGGGGATCGACGTCGACCGGACGATCTCGTTCACGTTCCTGCTCGCAGGCGCGCTCGCCGGCGTTGCGGGCACGGTGTTCGCGCTCTACAACACGAACACGTCGTTCCTCACCGGCTTTCGCACCGGGCTGATCGCGTTCACCGCAGCCGTGCTCGGCGGCATCGGCAACCTGCCGGGCGCCGTCCTCGGCGCGATGCTGATCGGCCTGCTCGAGGGCTTTTCCGACGGGCTTGCGTGGCACGCGCTCGGCAGCCAGTGGACCGAGGCCGTGATCTTCGCGATCCTGATCATCATCCTCGTGCTGCGTCCCGAGGGCCTGCTCGGCGAACGGACGCCGGAGGGCGGGTAGTGCGCGACGGGCTGTGGGCCGGGCTCGCGCGCCTCGGCTGGACGGAGGAGCGCTGGAACGCGCTGCAGTCGTGGCAGCGGCGCGCGGCGAAGGCGGCGATCGTCCTCGTCCTCGGGGTCGTCGTCCTCGCGCCGATCTACGGATTCGACCTCGCCGCGTACCTCGCGTTCCTCGTCGTCGCGGTGATCTACGTGCCGGACTGGAGCCGCGTGCGGTACGGCAACTACTTCCTGCCGCTCGCGGTGCTCGTCCTGTGCTTCACGTACCCGTACTACCTGCCGCACATGCCGAAGCTGCCGATCTTCACGGCGTTCCCGACGATGACGACGGCGTTCACGATGACGATCTTCGTGATGATGGCCCTCGGGCTGAACATCGTCGTCGGCTACGCCGGCTTGCTCGACCTCGGCTACGTCGCGTTCTACGCGATCGGTGCGTACACCGCCGCGTGGCTCGCATCGCCGCAAGCCGACCGCTACCACTGGAGCTTCAACCTCGGTGGCGTCGGCGTTCCGCCGGGGCTCGGAGGCATCCACGTCTCGATCTGGCTCGTGTTGATCGCCGCGGCGTGTCTCGCAGGGATCGCGGGCGTGATCATTGGCCTGCCGACGCTGCGCCTGCGCGGCGACTACCTCGCGATCGTGACGCTCGGCTTCGGTGAGATCGTCGGCGTCGTCGCGACGAACGGCGACTGCCTGTTCCAGGGCTTCACCGGCCACTGCGTGAACATCACGAACGGTCCGCAGGGGATCAACCCGATCGACCCGCCGGGCTTCGGTCACTGGCTCCACGCGCACCTCGGGTTGCCGGACAACTTCCTGTCCGCGTCGAACTCGCTCGACCTCTTCTTCTGGGCCGGGATCGTGCTCGTGCTCTTCGTCGTGTTCTGCTCGCGCCGGCTGCGCGACTCGAAGCTCGGGCGCGCCTGGGTCGCGATCCGCGAGGACGAGACTGCGGCGGCCGCGATGGGCGTGCCGCTGATGCGCACGAAGACGTGGGCCTACGCGATCGGCGCGTTCATGGGCGGCATCGCCGGCGCGTTCCTGAAGAGCGAGCAGGGCGGCGCGTTCAACACCGACTTCGCGTTCCAGTTCTCGATCTTCGTGCTCTGCATGGTGATCCTCGGTGGGATGGGATCGATCTGGGGCGTCATCCTCGGCGGCGCGTTCCTCGCCTACCTCAACATCGAGGGGATCGCGAACATCGGCGGTTGGTACAACAACACCTTCGGCAAGAACACCGACCTGACGAAGTACTCCTACGGCATCTACGGCGTCATCCTCGTGCTGGTGATGCTGTTCCGGCCGGCGGGTCTCATCCCGAGCGCACGACGCGCGGCCGAGTTCGAGCTCGGCGTGGAAGACCAGCCGCTCATGGACGCGCGCGCCACGTGAGCGCCGACGGCATCCTTCTGCAGACGCAGTTGCTCCGCAAGGAGTTCGGCGGCCTCGTCGCCGTCAACGACGTCGACTTCACGATCCCGCGCGGCGCGATCGTCTCGCTGATCGGCCCGAACGGTGCCGGCAAGACGACGTTCTTCAACATGATCACGGGCGTCTACAAGCCCACCTCCGGCAGCGTCGTCTTCGACGGCGTCGACGTGAGCGGCAAGCCGCCGCACGTCGTCACGCAGCGCGGTGTGGGACGCACGTTCCAGAACATCAGGCTCTTCAAGGAGATGACCGCGCTCGAGAACGTGCTCGTCGGGATGCACGCGCGCCTCAAGGGCGGCATCATCCGCTCGATCCTGCGCACTCCGGGCCTTCGCCGCGAGGAGGGCGAGGCGCGCGAGCGCGCACACGAGCTGCTCGCCCTCTGCTCGCTCTCGGGCCGCGCGAACCGCTACGCGCACAGCCTTCCGTACGGTGACCAGCGCCGGCTCGAAGTGGCCCGCGCGCTCGCGACCGAGCCGAAGCTCCTCCTCCTCGACGAGCCGACCGCGGGGATGAACCCGCAGGAGACGGCGGACTTCACGTCGTTCGTGCAGCGTCTGCGCGCCGAGCGCAACCTCACGGTGCTCCTGATCGAGCACGACATGAAGGTCGTGATGGGCGTTTCCGACCGCGTGACCGTGCTCGACTACGGCGAGAAGATCGCCGAGGGCGAGCCGAAGGAGATCCAGCGGAATCCGCGCGTGATCGAGGCGTACCTCGGCAAGGCGGCAGCGGCCGCCATGGCGGCGCAATGAGCACCGCGGTCGCGACGCGCACCGTCCTCGAGGTCGAGGGAATCGACGCGTTCTACGGCACGATCCAGGCGCTCCGCGGTGTCTCGATCGAGGTGCACGAAGGCGAGGTCGTGACGCTGATCGGCGCGAATGGCGCGGGGAAGTCGTCGACCCTGCGCGCGATCAACGGTGTCCTGCATCCGCGGCGCGGGAAGATCCGCTTCGAGGGTGAGGACATCACGCGTGCGGACCCGCACGACATCGTGAAGCGGGGCATCGCGCAGTCACCCGAGGGGCGCCGGCTCTTCCCGCGCATGACGGTCGTCGAGAACCTCGAGATGGGGGCCTTCCAGCGGAAGGACAAGGCCGAGATCCGTGAGGACATGGACCGCGTGTTCGAGCTCTTCCCGCGTCTCCAGGAGCGCCGCGACCAGAAGGCGGGGACGATGTCGGGCGGCGAGCAGCAGATGTGCGCGATCGGCCGCGCCATGATGGCGCGCCCCAAGCTGCTTCTCCTCGACGAGCCGTCGCTCGGCCTCGCGCCGATCTTCGTCGAGCGGATCTTCGAGATCGTCGAGCAGATCAACAAGCAGGGCGTCTCGATCCTGCTCGTCGAGCAGAACGCACTGATGGCCCTCGACGCCGCCGACCGCGGCTATGTCCTCGAAACGGGCCGCGTCGTCCTCGCCGACGACGCGAAAGCGCTCATGGGCAACGAGCAGGTCCGCAAGACCTACCTCGGCGAAGACTGACCTTTCCAGCCACGTCCGGGGTCTGACCCCAGACATGTCTGGAAAGGACACTAGGATCGCGACGTGCGCCTGGCCCTAGCGATTGCCGTTGCTGGAGCGCTCGGCGCGCTCGCGCGCTACGGAGTGGATTCGTTCATCTCGAAGCGCGCACCGGGTGAGTTCCCGTGGGCGACGTTCGCGATCAACGTGAGCGGGTCGTTCGTCCTCGGGCTCGTCCTGACGGTCGCGACCGCGCGCTGGCCGGTCTGGCTGCGGGGCGGAATCACCGTCGGCTTCCTCGGCGCGTACACAACGTTCTCGACGTTCGCCTTCCAGACGTACCGCCTGGTCGAAGACCGCGCGGTCGGTCTCGCGGCGGCGAACATGCTCGGATCGTGCGTCGCGGGTCTCGCCGCTGTGTACCTCGGCGTCGTCGTCGGCCGCGCCGTCTAGCTCTCCACGAGCAGCGGGAAGTACGGAGGCGAGAGGAGGAAGCCGATCCGCTCCGCGCCTGCACTGCGCGCCATCGCGAGTGCTGCGCTGAGACCGTGGACCGGGACGAACCCGAGCTGGCGCGCGGCGTGCGCGTCGCGGCAGCCGGCGATGAGCACCGAGCCGACGCGGCTCGCGGTCGCGTCGCACGCGCTCCACTCGACGAACGGGTGGAGCGGATGCACGCTGCGTCCCGCGCGGTATTCGTCGATCGCGCGGCGATCCGACGCGGCTGCGCGCTCGGCGTCGCGCATCGCGTCGCGGTCGCGTGCGGTGCGAGGGTCGGCGAAGAGGATCCGGTACGGCGTCTGCGTCGGCGGGGGAAACCGGCGGCGGAAGTCGTGCGCGAGGATGACCGTGCCGTTGGCGCGCACCGGGAACGCGTCGCGCCACAGCCGCAGCGCGAGAC